>JAGCJH010000073.1 GCA_017648105.1 Tidjanibacter sp. | reverse complement strand
CGCCTCCGAGAGCCACTCCAATGCCACATCGCCCATACCCTCAAAAGAGTTGGGGTTTGTGCGAGGTTTCCATACGCCCGCACGAAGCACATCTACGCTTCCGAGCGCAGCCACCTTGTGAGCAATCTCCAAGACTTGCTCTCTGCTCTCGGCACTGCAAGCACCTGCAATTATTAGCCTCGGGCGAGAAATTATCGAATCGGTCTTATTTGTCATTACTTCTTTGTGTTTCATTATCTTATGCCCGCCTTGCGCAGTGCGTCGGCATAGCGTTTGGCGTAGCGGTTATGCTCCGTGAGGGTCGAGGAGAAGTAGTGCCTACCCGAGAAATCCTCACGAGCGCAGAAGTAGAGATACTTGTGGTCTGTGTAGTTCAACACTGCATCAATAGCCGCAATTGAGGGTGTGCAGATGGGACCTGGGGTCAGACCACGATACTTGTATGTGTTGTAGGGCGATTCGACCTGCGTGTGTTTGTGGAGCACACGCTTAATCGAGAAGTCGCCGAGTGCATACTTAGCGGTAGGGCACGCCTGCAAGGGCATACGCTTGCGAAGGCGGTTGATATAGACCCCCGCAATCTTTGGCATCTCGCCCACATTTTTGCTCTCCTCATATACAATCGAGGCGAGGGTTACTACTTCCATTTTGCTGAGCTTGGTGCGAGCAAGTTTGGCGGTGCGTTCCTCGTTCCAGAATTTCTCCCACTCACGAGCCATACGATCCGTAAGCGCCTCGGGCGAGATGTTCCACCACACCTCATAGGTGTTGGGGATAAAAAGACCAATCAACTCCTCGCTCTTGATGTCATATTTTTCTGCCGTACCTTTATTTATAAAATATGCATAGAGTGTTGCACTATCTGCCTCAATCTGCTCTCCGATGCGACCTGCAAGGTCACTCAGCGTGCGAGTGTTGTTGAAGGTGAGCCTTACGGGCTTCTGTGCGCCACTGCGGAGCATACCCACCACCTTCATTGCCGTTGCTCCCTCGGGTACAACATAGTGTCCCGCTTTGGGATTGAGGTTTAGTTTTTTGAGCTTGCCGACGAAGTCTATCGTGCTAATATGCTTGAAATCATTGGCTTGCAGAGTGTCTAAAAGCGCCTCGTAGGTTGTACCAGTGGGTATGAAAAGTTCCTTCTGGCTCTCGGTGCAAGGGCGACTTATGAGCCACAAAGCACCCACAATGACTACCACACCAAGCGCTACAACCTCTCCGAGGAACTTGGAAAAACTTTTGCAATTTTTCATAAAGTTAGAAATTTTTTGCAAAAATAAGAAAAAATTGTACATTTGCACCTCGGGTAAGTCTTATACGACCAGCTCCTGCTGAATCCCCCAGGCTTGGAAGAGAGCAAGGGTAGGTGGTTGTAGCGGTGCGATATGAGTAGCTTACCCTTTTTTTATTTTGTTTATCTGGTGTTCTTTTCGGTCTTTTTTTTTGAGAGTTCCCACAGTCACATAGTCCCGCTATGCTCCTTCGGGCAATTTGCAAAATAAGTCCAAAAAGTTCCACTAAATTACTCAAAATAAGCAAAAATCCATTGACCCTTACAAAGTTGAGTATATGGCAAAACTGGTCAAAATCTATGCGGAAAATCCTTCGGAGCGTGAAATTGAGAGGGTTGTGAAGGTGCTCGAAAGCGACGGTGTGGTCATCTATCCCACCGATGGAGTCTATGCTTTTGGTGCTCTATTGCGCAGTGCAAAGGCGGTCGAAAGGCTCCGAGCTCTCTCGGGGAGGGATGAGAAACTCCTCACAATCATCTGTTCCGATATATCAATGGTCGATAAGTTTGCCAGGGTCGATAATGCGCAGTTCAAAATTCTCAAACGCAACACCCCAGCCCCATTTACATTCATCTTGGAGCCTTCGAGCAAAGTGCCCGATAAAGCGCTCGTAGGTCGTAAGACGGTGGGTGTGCGCATCCCCGACAACAATATTCCTCTTGCAATAGTGGAGCGCTTGGGCTTCCCAATGGCGACTGCCTCCGTGAAGGATGTTGATGAAGTGATGGAATATACCACCGACCCCGAACTTCTGGCAGAACGCTACGATAGGGAGGTCGATTTGGTAATTGATGGCGGTTTTGGTTCGCTTGTGCCCACAACACTCGTAGATCTCACGGGCGATGAGCCCGAAATCTTGCGAGAGGGAGGCGGTGAATTGAGGTAGAAAAACAATATAAATATAAAGATATGAACGGAAAAAAACAGATATTCTGGACAGAGGCGCTCAAAGGCGGTACTGTTATTGGTTTGTTGTCGGTAGCATTTTCGATTGTTATGCAGGCATCTGGTGAGATGACCACGCTCACAAAAATTCTCAATGTTGCATCGACAGTGGTAATGGTCATCCTCGCCTTTGGTTTTACACGCCGTTTGGCAATGCAGAGCGACCCCCGAGAGGGTTTCTCGATGGGTAGGGCTGTGGGCTTTGTGGTTGCAATGTTGGCAATCTCGGGTGTGCTCACAGGTATCTACACCGCAGTGATGGCAAACTTTTTCATCCACGACGAACTTATGAAGACAGTCGATGAGATGATGGCAGGTATGCAGGATACAATCCCTGCTGACTCCTTTGAACAGACCTATGAGCTGATGCGCAAGGGGCTGACAAGTCCTCTGCTGCTGACCCTTTCGTCGGTGTTTAGCAACTCCCTGCTTGGTGTGCTTTGTGGTGTCTGTGTGGGCTTTGTGACTCGTCGTCAGCCCAACATCTTCGCCCCCATTGAGGAGGAGAATAATATGAAACAAGAGTAAATTATGGATATAAGTGTGGTAATTCCTCTTCTCAATGAGGAAGAGTCGCTTGGCGAACTTCGCTCGTGGATTGCTCGTGTGATGGATGCCGAGGGGCTTAGCTATGAGATAATCTTCGTGGATGATGGTAGCACCGACTCGTCGTGGAGCCTCGTGGAGGGCTTTGCAAAGAGCGATGAGAGGGTAAAGGGTGTGAGGTTTCGCAAGAATTACGGCAAGAGCGCAGCCCTCTACTGTGGCTTTGAGCGTGCCGAAGGCGATGTGGTTATCACTATGGATGCCGACCTTCAAGACTCCCCCGATGAAATCCCTGCTCTCTACCGAATGATTAAGGAGGAGGGGTATGATATGGTGTCGGGCTGGAAGCGTGAGCGCCACGACCCCAAAGCAAAAACTCTCCCCAGTAAATTCTTCAACGCCACTTGTCGTTGGGTGTCGGGCATACGCCTACACGACTTCAACTGCGGACTTAAAGCCTACCGCAATAAGGTGATTAAGAGTATTGAGGTCTATGGTGAGATGCACCGCTACATCCCCATCCTTGCCAAGAAGGCAGGTTTTGGTAAGATTGGCGAGAAGGAGGTTAAACACTATCCCCGTAAGTTTGGCGTGTCGAAATATGGCTGGGAGCGTCTGCTGAAAGGCTATCTCGACCTTGTGACCGTGATGTTCGTGTCGAAGTATGGTCGCTCGCCTATGTACTTTTTCGGAGGTGCGGGTACGCTGATGTTCCTTGTGGGCTTGGTGTCAGTGGTGTGGATTATCGTGGAGAAATTTACGCTCGATAGACCCCTGACCAACCAACCACTCTTCTATCTGAGCCTTGTGGCTATCGTGTTGGGTGTGATGCTGTTCTTGGCGGGCTTTTTGGGCGAGCTTATCAATCGTAACGCTCCCGAACGCAATCACTACTTCATCGACGAGGAGATTTAAGACACTAAAACAAAAAAATAATCGAGAAAACAATGTTACAAAGAAGACAGACTTTATATCTTTTGGCAGTTGTGGGTTTTATGGTGGCACTCTGCCTCTGCCCTATGGTAACCTATTTGGCGGATGGCGTGGAGGGTACGCTTGTGGCGTTTGACTACTGGTGGATTGGTGCGCTCTTTTCGCTCTGCACCTTGCTTCCATTTGTGACCATTTGGCTCTTCAAGAATAGGATGTTGCAGGTAAGGTTGCTCTTTGCGGAGGTTGTGTTGCTTGTTGGCGCACAGATTTTTGCGCTGTGGTATGCCATCGGCATCACGGGCGAAGTGAAGGCTATGAGCTCCCTTGCGGTTGCAACCATCAAAACCCCCACATTCTTCCCTCTGATAGGTATCATTTTGACCATTATGGCAATCAGGGCAATCCTGAAAGATGAGAGGCTCGTGCGCTCGCTCGATAGAATCCGATAGGTGGAAAACTAACCCCAAGAAGTAAGAAAGATGGCAAAGGTAAAGAAGGCATACTACTGCAAAGAGTGCGGTAATGAGTCCCCAAAATGGTTCGGACAATGCCCTGCGTGTGGTGCGTGGGGTAGCTGCTCGGAGGAAGTTATTGCTCGTGCGAGTGATAGTGTAAAGCTCTCACGCACAAGCGAAAGTCGCCCACAGAGAGTTGCTGAGATTGCCGATGCCGATCACGGTCGCATAACCCTCTCGTCGGAGGAGATGAATAGGGTGCTTGGTGGTGGCTTGGTGAAGGGCTCGATGGTGCTTCTCGGTGGCGAACCTGGTATTGGTAAATCGACCCTGAGCCTCCAAGTAGCCCTCGCAACGGAGGGTGTCAAGACCCTCTATGTGAGTGGCGAGGAGTCCGCTTCGCAGATAAAAATGAGAGCGTCGAGGCTCGGCTCGGTGAGCGATGAGTGCTACATCTATCCCGAAACATTGCTGGAAAATATCCTTAGCTATGTGGGCGAAATGCAGCCCGACCTTGTCGTCATCGACTCCATCCAAACCATTTATAGCGAGGCGATAGAGTCCTCGGCGGGTAGTGTATCGCAGATTAGGGAGTGCGCAGCCCGACTCTTGAAGATGGCAAAGGAGAGTGATACCTCGGTTATCATCATCGGTCACATCACGAAGGATGGCGCTATTGCGGGTCCTAAGATTTTGGAACACATCGTGGATGTTGTGCTCTCGTTTGAGGGCGACAATAATAATGTCTATCGCTTGCTGAGGGGTATCAAAAACCGCTTTGGCGCAACCTACGAGATAGGTATCTATGAGATGCGTGAGGAGGGCTTGGTGGAGGTTGCCAACCCTTCGGAGATCCTGCTCAGCCACTCGGGCGAGCCACTTAGTGGCGTAGGGGTGGGTGCAGCGGTGGATGGTGTGCGCCCCTATATGATTGAGGTGCAGGCACTCGTTAGCAATGCTGCATACGGCACCCCCCAACGCTCGGCAACGGGCTACGACAACCGCAGGCTCAATATGCTTTTGGCAGTCTTGGAGAAGAGAGTGGGGATGAAGATGTTTCAGAAGGATGTCTTTCTGAACTTTGCAGGAGGCTTCAAGGTGCAGGATACTGGTTTGGATTTGGCAGTCGTGGGTGCAGTTATCTCCTCCTACTTCGATAGGGCAATAGAGGAGGGTGTGTGTATGGCTGGCGAGATAGGTCTTTCGGGAGAGGTGCGCCCCGCACCCCGCACCGAGCAACGCATTGCAGAGGCTGCCCGCCACGGGTTTAAGAAAATCATCGTGAGTGGCTACCTTGCAGGTCGTGGATTGAGAGTGCCCGAGGGTGTGGAGGTAGTGTATATAAACACTGTGTCCGAACTTCCACGAGCGATGTTCTAATTTCCATCACTTATTCCATAACATAGTTATGGGAAGAGTGGAAATGTTGAAAAAATGTTAGTTTCTTTATTGTGAAATCGCATAAGAATAACATATATTTGCACTGTCAAATGACGCGTTGCAACAAGATAACAATGAAGACCGCTAATTTCCAACTATTTAAGAAGAAATTTCAGTGTTTAGGGACATTGAAGGCGGTGTCGATTTCGATAATGAGAGAGGAGTGTTGAACAATCATCGCCCCTCCCTTTTTGTTTTATATGGGTTAGGAAAACAGGTTAGGACGAAAATTTTGACAACAAACAAATTTATAACAATTAACAACTAATTTTCACAAAAACTAAAAACAACAAAGTATGAAGAAATTCTACACATTGATTGTTTCGTTGTTTGTAGCCCTCGGTGCTATGGCACAGGTTACTACTGCGAGCATGACTGGTTTTGTGACTGACAACAATGGTGCTCCTGTGATTGGTGCAACTGTTGTTGCTGTTCACGCACCCTCTGGCACTGAGTATGCTGTTGCAACCAATGTCAGCGGTCGTTTCAACATCAATGGTATGCGTACTGGTGGTCCCTACACCGTAGAGGTATCCTACATCGGTATGAATACTATGAAGTACTCGGACATCTACCTCAAACTCGGTGAGCCCGGTGAGGTGAATGCTACTTTGGTAGAGGGTACTGAGATTGAGGCTATCTCGGTTGTTGGTCAGAACGCTTTTGCTGCAAGCAAGACTGGTGCTGCCGACAACTTCTCGTTGGAGAAAGTTGAGGCTATGCCTACCATCAACCGTAGCGTGTATGACATCGTGAAACTCACTCCTCAGGCTTCGGTGAACAAGAATGGTGGTATGTCGTTCGCTGGTTCTAACAACCGTTACAACTCGTTCCAGATCGACGGTGCTATGGCAAACGATACCTTCGGTCTTTCGAGCGATGGTACCAACGGTGCTCAGGCAGGTGCAAACCCCGTGTCGCTCGATGCTATCGAGGAGATTCAGGTTGTTGTTGCTCCCTTCGATGTTCGTCAGTCGGGCTTTACCGGTGGTGCAATCAACGCTATTACCAAATCGGGTACCAACAAGATTAAAGGTTCGTTCTCGGCTTACTACAACAACCAGGACTTCATCGGTATGACTCACCCCTTGAATGCTCAGACCGATGAGAATGGCAACTTGATTCGTAGTAAATACGATGAGCAGTACTCGCAGACCTACTCGTTCACTGTTGGTGGTCCTATCATCAAGAACAAACTCTTCTTGTTCGTAGCAGGTGAGTACTTCGGCAAATCGCGCCCCAACATCTACTCGCCCGCAAATGGTGTCTATACTAAGGCACTCAATGTTGCGGATAGAGATGGTGACAAAGAGACCCAAGAGGGCATCATCTATAAAGGTCAGGATCTTGGCTATCTCTTGAATGAGACAGTTGCACAGGCTATGATCGATCACTACAAAGAGAACTATGCTGATGGCGTTGAGGGCTTTGAGGAGAACTACAACCTCCACCAGATTACCGACCGTGCTATCAACTTGATGGCTCGTTTGGACTGGAACATCAACGACAACAACAAACTTATGTTCCGCTACCAGTTGGCTGACGCTTATGCAGATAAATACGATTCTACTGCAGGTTCCTATAAGTTCTACAACTCGTCGTATAGGATGGCAAACAACACCAACTCGTTTGTTGCTGAGCTCAACTCTCGCATCTCGGAGAACATCTCCAACGAGTTCCGTGCTACCGCTGTGTTGGTTCGTGACCACCGTGATGTACCCTACAAAGGTGCCAATGTTTACATCAACAACGAGACCTACACCGTAGCTATCGGTACTGAGTATTCGTCGGGTGCAAACGCAATGAACTCGGACAACTACACCATTTCGGATAACTTGTCGATTTTCCTCGGCGACCACAACATCACCGTAGGTACTCACAACGAGATCTTCAAGTTCAACAACATCTTCTTGCAGGGTGCAAATGGTAGCTACTACTTCAATACCGTTGAAGACTTCCTTAACAACAACTCCTATGAGTATGTATATCGCTATGCAGATCCCGAGCTTTCGGGTGGCAACCCCATCTGGGCAGCTACCACTTGGGCAGCACAGTTTGGTCTTTACGCACAGGATGAGTGGAAGCCCAACCGTGACTTCACTTTGACCTACGGTATCCGTGCAGACCTTCCCTTGCTCTTGAACAATCCTACCGAGAACCCCGTGTTCAACGCTACTGAGATTGCACAGAACAACAACGAGTATGTAGGTACTGTGCCTAAAGCTCAGGTTCTCTGGTCGCCCCGTGTAGGTTTCCGCTACTGGGCAGATGAGGATCACACCTTGCTCGTTCGTGGTGGTGCTGGTTTGTTCACTGGTCGTGTACCTTTCGTATGGTTGTCGAATGTTTACAACAACACTGGTATGGAGACTAAGGGTGTGAGCATTGAAAATCCCGACTTGGCAGGTGGTAAATTCCCTATGACTTCGACTCCTATGCAGGATATTGTTGAAAGTGGTCTTTTGAAGGATGCAGGTGGTAAGCAGACCATCAACACCATCAACGAGAACTTCAAATATCCTCAGGTATTCCGTGTGAACCTCGGTTTGGATAAGACTTTCGAGGGTGGCTGGCAGTTCACTGTTGATGCGCTCTTCTCGAAGACCCTCAACAATGTGTTCTTCAAAAACCTCGCTATCGAGTCCAACAATGTTGTTTATGCTGTTAATGAGGAGGTTGGCAAGAGCGCTCCCTACTACACTATCAACAAGGATTACAGCGCTATCGTAGCACTTGGTAACACCAATAAGGGTTATACCTACTCGGTGAGTGGTCAGGTTAAAAAGTCGTTCGACTTCGGTCTTGACCTGATGGCATCGTACACCTACGGTCACTCCTACTCGATCAACGATGGTACTTCGTCGGTAGCATACTCCAACTGGAAGTATAACTACTCCTACGATACCAACTCGTCCGACGAGCTCAGCTACTCGCTCTTCGATCGTCCTCACAAAATCTCGGCTATGGTTACCTACACCACTCCCGTTTATAAGAATATGCAGACCAGCATTTCGCTTTCGTATGAGGGTCAGAGCGGTCAGCGTTTCTGCTACACTATGAACGAGGGTGTTAACAACGGTTTCAACGGTGACGGTCAGAAAGGTAACTCGTTGCTCTACATCCCCACTACCGATGAGATTGTGAAGATGAACTGGAAGAACCAGACCGATGCTGTTGCATACGAGGAGTACATCCGTGCAGACAAGTACCTCTCGGCTCACCGTGGTGAGTGGAGCGTACGCTACGGTGGTATCGCTCCCTTCGAGCACCACTTCGACTTGCACATCGCTCAGGACTTCTTCTATGACAAGGTTAATGGTCGCAAGGCTCAGCTTACCTTCGATGTACTCAATGTTGGTAACCTTATCAATCCTAACTGGGGTGTGAACTACAATGGTACCTACAACCTCCAAATCTTGGATGTTACCGCCCTCACTCCCGATGCAGATGGTAATATGACTCCTACCTACGCATTCAATCCTAAGGAGATCTATGTGAGCGACTTCTACTCTCGTTGGAGGGCTCAGATTGGTTTGCGTGTAACCTTCTAATAGAGAGGAAAGCAAAAACTACAATAGGGCAGTGGTGCCCAGAGTGTTGGACACCACCGCCTTTTGAAAAAGAATATACAATATAAACAAAGAGAAAACAATGAAAAAGATTTTTTCGATAATTGGTGCCCTTTTGGCTGGTGCTGCGATGTTCTCGTGTGCAGCTCCCGAGGAGCCACAGCCCGCTCTTGGTACCACAATTACCGTTACTCCCGAGACTCTTGCGGATGAGGTAGATGGCAACGGTGCTACTGTGCAGTTTGAGGTTACTTGCGATGGTCAGTGGATGGCTATGGCATCGGAGTGGATGACTTTGGATACTGCTGTGGGTGTTGGCAACACTACCGTAAATGTTACTGTTGAGGCAAATATGGATCCTCTCGCACCTGAAGAGTTGGCAGCACCCCGTAGCGGCAAGATTACCTTTATGGTAAGCAAAGATAACTATGTGGAGATTGAGGTTGCCCAGGGTGGTGATCCTTTGAAACTCATTCAGGAACTTCCCTTCGAGGAGACCTTCGCAGAGAGCCAGGGTATGTTTACCATCGAGGATGAGTCGTTGGAGGAGGGACTTAGCTATGTATGGGCATTTGATAGCAGCTACGGTATGAAGGCAAGTGCTTACGCAGGTTCTGCAAAGGCTGCTGTGAGCTACCTCGTATCGCCCATCTTGAATATGAGCACTGAGGCTGTTTTGACCTTCGATCACGCTGGTAAATACTTTGTTAATGTTACCGAAGATGCAACCCTCTGGGTGCGTGAGCTTGGTGGCGAGTGGAGCCAGTTGACTATCCCCACCTACTGCGATAGTTGGACATTCGTTTCGTCGGGTGAGATTGACCTTGCAGCATACAAGGGTAAGAAGATTCAGCTCGGCTGGCGCTATAAGAGTACTTCGGAAGGCGCTTGCACTTGGGAGATTAAGAATGTGAAAGTAGCTGCTCCCGAGGCAGGCGAAGAGGGTGGTGAGACTCCTGAGACTCCCGAGGAGCCCGAGGAGCCTGAGACTCCCGAGGAGCCCGAGACTCCCGCTGAGTTGACTCTTGCTACTATCGCAGATGTGCTTGCAGTTGGTCAGGATAACGCTATCGGCGACAAATATGTTGAGGGTATTGTAATCTCGAACGGCGAGCTTGACAACCTTACCTCGAAGAAAGGTATGTACATTCAGGACGCAACCGCAGGTTTGCAGCTTCGTCTTAGCGCAGACCACACCATCGCCTTTGGCTCCAAAGTGAAAGTTGATCTTTCGGGTGTAAATCTTGGTGCATACAATGGTGCTGTTCAGGTGAGCGTAGATTCCAGCAAAGTAACCGTTCTCTCGACTGATAATGCTGTTGAGGCTAAGACCGTGGCTATTGCAGACTTCCTCGCAAACAAATACGAGGGTCAGTATGTAGCCATCGAGGGTGTTCAGGTTGTGGCTGCTGATTTGGCAAAGACTTGGGCTGTTTCGGACGGTAGCTCCCACACCTCCATCAATATGGAGGATGCAGAGGGTAACACCTTCATCGTATTCTCGTCGAAATATGCTAAACCTTTGGCTAAGACCGTAGGTCAGGGTTCGGGTACTCTCAAAGGTATTGCTGCAATCAACAATGGCACTGTGCAGATTATCTTCGCACAGGAGAACGATATGGATGGTCTTACTGGCGAGCGCTTCGGTGCTACCGTAGAGCCCGAGGAGCCTGAAACTCCCGAGGAGCCCGTAGTACTTGCTGGTACTGGTGAGGGTACTGAGGCTTCGCCCTACGATGTAACCCGTGCTTTGGATATCATCGCAAAGGGTGTATATACCACCGAGAATGTTTACACTGCCGGTGTGGTTTCGGGTGTGAAAGAGGGTTACAATGCGCAGTATGGCAACGCAACCTATTATATCTCTGTTGATGGCACCAATGCCGCAGAGTTGACTGTTTTCCGTGGCAAATACCTCGAATCGGCAAACTTCACAGCAGAGAATCAGGTAAAGGTTGGCGATAAAGTTGTTATCTGTGGTGCGCTCATTGACTACAATGGCACCGCCGAGATTAACAGTGGCAACTACCTCGTTTCTATTGAGACCGTAGAGGTTCCCGAGCCTGAGGAGCCCGAAACTCCCGAGACTCCCGAGGAGCCTGAGACTCCCGCTGCTCCCGCAGTTTACACCTCCGCAGACGCATTTGTTTGCAATGCTCAAAATTTGGATGTGAGGATCTACCCCCTTGATGGTACTGTCATTGATGGCAAAGAGGTGTCGGGTGTTAAGTTCGGTACTGGCAAATACTCGGGTCGCTTCGTTTCGGAGGCAGTAGGCGTAGAGGGCGATCAGACTCTCGGTTTCTATGCAGTAGGTTGGAAGGATACCGAAGTTACTCTTTATGTTCGTGCAGATGGTGGCGAGGCTCACGCAATTAAACTCGCTGCACACGATGGTGCATCTGGTAATGCTCCCTATGTGGGTCTTACTGCAAGGGCAACTGACTACTACACTATCAACTTCACTGGTCTTACTGCAGAGTCGACCATTGAGTTTGTTACCGATGAGTCGTTTACTTCTACATCGAATAGTAATGCTCGTGCAATCTTGTTCGGCGTAAACTTCGTTGAGTAGTTCAAAATAGGGTAATACCTATTATATAAATAAAGTCCCCGAAAAACTCGGGGACTTTATTTTTTTGCCGGTAGTTACTCTTTACTAAATATTCCCACTCTGAGTTAGAGGGGGTGGCACGAAGTGCCGGGGGCGTCTGTCAACTACTCTTTGTCCAAAATCTCTTTCACTTCGCTCTCGACTTTCAGCAGTCGGGCACGGCAAATTTTGATTAGTTCGGTCGCCCGTGTGACCTTCGTGGAGAGGGTGTCGATGTCGGCACTGCCACTCTCAATGGAGCGCAAAATCTCCTCCAACTCGGCAAGAGCGTCTGCATAGGTTATCTCTTTTGTTTCCATAGTGTTGCGTTTATTTTTCTGTTACTTTTCGTTCTCTGTGATGATTGCGTGGGAGGTGCCCTCCGAGAGCCTTATCTCCACACGGTCGCCAGCGTGGAGTTCTGCGGGGGAGGTCACGCACTTGCCACCTCTGCGCACCATCGCAAAACCCATTGAGAGTATCCTTTGGGGCGATGCGGCATTGGTCTGCGCCTCGGCATTTCGGAGCCTCGCCTCGGCACGCTCAATGGCGAGCAGCGAGGAGTGGCGGAGTGCCAACTCACTACGACTGAGCGAGAGGTTGGCGGTCGCAAGTAGTGAGGAGGTAGCCCCTGCGAGTTTTGCACCGCAGAGTGCAAGGCGGTTGGAGTGGTTTGTAAGGTGGTGGGTTGCGAGTTGTGCAATCTGCTCATAGCGTCCCTCTACCTCGCTGTGGTAGCCCTCGGCAAGAGCCGTTATGAAGTCCGCAACGGCTGTGGGTGTTTTCAGCGCACGAGCCGCCACAAGGTCTGCTACCGAGGTGTCCTTGTCGTGACCAATACCCGTGAGTACGGGCAAGGGAAATTGTGCGATGTTGGCAGCGAGGGCATAGGAGTTGAAGCACTCCAAGTCACTCTGTGAACCACCGCCACGAATGAGCGCCACAGCGTCGAACTCGCCCTCTCGCTCGGCAATCTCGTCCAGCGCTGCAATGATGGACTCCTCAGCCGAAGAGCCCTGCACGATAGCCTCAAAGAGTGTCGTGGAGATTGCATAGGGCGATTCGCATAGGTGGTTGCGGAAGTCCTGCAAGCCCGCAGCCGTAGCCGACGAGATGACCGCCACACGCTGTATGACGGTGGGGAAGGGGAGTGAGCGATTGAGGTCGATGACGCCATCGGCTTCGAGCGCTGCAATGATTTCACGCTTTCGGCGCTCGTTCTCGCCAAGCGTATATGCGGGGTCTATGTCGCTGACAACGAGCGAGAATCCATACGCCTCGTGGAAAGTAACCCCCACTTTGAGCAGTACGCTCATACCTGCGGCAAGGTCACATCCCGTAGCCATACGGAAGTGGGCAGCAATGCCCGACCAACGACTGCGCCAAATGGCAGCCGAGGCTTTGGCTTTGGGTGTGGAGTCCTTTTCGCTCTTTTCGATAAGTTCCAAATAGCAGTGCCCCGAGTAGCGATTCTCTTTCAGTTCGCCAATCTCGGCACATATCCATACGCTCATTGGGAAGCGTTCGGCAAGCGTACGCTTCACATCGGAGAGTAATTCCGAAAGAGTTATGTGCTTTTCGGGGGTCATTATTACAAAGGTACGGAAAAATTTTCCTATCTTTGCGCCCAAAGTAGAAAAATTTATGGTAGATAACGCAATACTTAACCGTCTTGACGGTCTGAAAATCAAATTCGAGGAGATGGGTCAGCAGATGACCGACCCCGAAGTAATTGCCGATATGAAGCGCTTTGTGCAGCTCAACAAAGAGTACAGAGAGCTCGAACCACTCGTGGCTGCGGCAGATAAATTCAAAAAAACTCTCGCCAACCTCGCCGACGCAAAGGATATCCTCGCAAATGAGAAAGATGAGGATATGCGTGAGATGGCTCGTGAGGAGGTTGCCGAGCTCGAACCACTCGCAGAGCAACTCGAAGCAGAAATCAAACTTCTGCTCATCCCTAAGGATCCCCAAGATGCAAAGAATGCTATCGTGGAGATTCGTGGCGGTACGGGTGGCGACGAGGCAGCACTCTTTGCTGGTGACCTCTTGCGTATGTATATGAAGTATGTCGAGAGCAAAGGCTGGCGCTACGAAATCAACAGCTTCTCGGAGGGTACGGCTGGTGGCTACAAAGAGGTCGTAATGAAGGTGACAGGCGATGGTGTTTATGGCACACTCAAATATGAGAGTGGCGTACACCGTGTGCAGCGTGTGCCCGCAACCGAGACTCAGGGTCGTATCCACACCTCGGCAGCAACTGTTGCAGTCCTCCCCGAGGCAGACGAGTTTGATGTGGAAATCAGTATGAACGATATCCGCAAGGATACCTACTGCGCAAGTGGTCCTGGTGGTCAGTGTGTCAATACTACCTACTCGGCAGTGCGACTCACCCACATCCCCACAGGTATTGTTGTTCAGTGTCAGGATCAGAAGTCGCAGCTCAAAAACTTCGATAAAGCACTCGAAGAGCTCCGTACCCGTATCTTCAACCTCGAATATGCAAAGTATATGGATGAGATTGCCTCCAAGCGTAAGACTATGGTGTCGACTGGCGATAGGAGTGCAAAGATTCGTACCTACAACTACCCTCAGGGTCGTATTACCGACCACCGCATCAACTACACTATCTACAACCTCCCCGCATTTATGAATGGCGACATTCAGGATTGCATCGACCAGTTGGTTGTGGCAGAGAATGCGGAGAGGCTCAAAGAGAGTGAGTTGGGTTAAAGACTTTAAGGAATAATAATTTTCAATTTTCAATTTTCAACTCTCAAATTTTCTTCCTATCTTTGTGGGCTGAAAAAGCGATGGACCCATAGCTCAGTTGGTTAGAGCAGCGGACTCATAATCCGAAGGTCGTGGGATCATGCCCCCCTGGGTCCACAATATCAAAGGCGGTTATCTTATCCAGATAGCCGCTTTTTATTTTTTCTCTTTGGCGTTTTTTTCCTCGCTCTCTCCTGGGGGTGGCAGTTGGATGTGAGAAAAAAATTGTCTATCTTTGTTACTTTGAAGTAGTGTGCCCTTATTGCTCGTAGTGGTGGCGGTGGGTGGCATATTTTTGGTGACAGAGGTGTTGCCTTGGACTTTAAGCAGACAGACGGCAGTGAAGCGTAACGGAAAATATGATGTGATTATCATAGGCGGTGGTGCAACTGGTGCAGGAACGGCACGAGATTGCGCCCTGCGTGGTTTGAGCGTGCTGCTTGTTGAGCGTAAGGATTTTGCGACGGGTGCAACGGGGCGTAATCACGGACTTCTGCATAGTGGCGCACGCTACGCTGTGACCGATCGAGAGTCGGCTGCGGAGTGCATAGGCGAGAATAGAATCTTGCGCACGATTGCACGCCACTGCGTGGAGCCCACCGACGGACTCTTCATCTCTCTGCCTGAGGATGACTTGGGCTATCAGACTACCTTTGTAGAGGCTTGCCATAGGGCGGGCATCTTGGCAGAGGCAATCTCTCCTGAGGAGGCAAGGAGGCTCGAACCCTCTGTAAATCCCGCATTGGTGGGTGCTGTGAGGGTGCCCGATGCAGCGATAGACCCCTTCCGCTTGGTGTCGGCAAATGTGCTCGATGCACGCCTACACGGTGCTGAGGTGCTCACATACCACGAAGTAGTGGATTTTATCCGCACGGGCAATTGCATTGAGGGCGTTGTATTGCGTGATGCTTCGTCGGGCGAGTTGAAGCGTGTGGAGGCGAAGGTTACGGTCAATGCGGGTGGCATCTGGGGACACCTCTTGGCTCGCAAGGCGGGCGTGGAAGTCGGTATGATTCCAGCCAAAGGCTCACTGTTGGTCTTTGGACATAGGGTCAATCAGATGGTCATCAACCGCTGTCGCAAGCCAGCCGATGCGGATATATTGGTGCCTGGCGACACGATTTGCCTTATAGGTACAACTTCGGATAGAATCCCCTTTGAGGATATAGATAAGAATGAGGTGCTCTCCACGGAGGTTGATGTGCTTTTGCGTGAGGGCGCCAAGCTCGCACCTTCACTTGCGACTACTCGCATCCTGAGGGCATATTCGGGTGTGCGACCCCTTGTGGCGGCAGATGATGACCCGACGGGAAGGAGCGTATCACGAGGTATTGTCTGCCTCGACCACGCCGAGAGAGATGGCTTGGAGGGCTTTGTGACCATTACGGGTGGTAAACTTATGACCTACCGACTTATGGCAGAGATGGCTACCGATCTTATCTGTCGCAAACTCGGGCGCACGGCATTTTGCACCACAGCAACCACACCCCTTCCTGGCTCAAAGAGTGAGTCAAAGCGTGAGAGTCGTCGAGGTCGCAGGGAGTTTATCTCTATGCGTGCAGGCGAGAAGGGTGCAGAGGGTAGGCACGGAGATAGAGTAGAGAAAATTTCGTTTGACAAACCCACCGATGCAGCGCTCGTGTGTGAGTGTGAGCAGGTGTCGGTTGCGGAGATTAAATATGCCATAGAGAGCCTCGATGCTACGACTCTCGTGGATTTGAAGAGGCGCACAAGACTCGGTATGGGTACTTGCCAGGGACACATCTGTGCAGTTAGGGCTGCGGGTCTGCTGGGTAGGGCTTCGGGCGATAGCGAGGGGGCACTCTCGGATGTAGCCTCATTTGTCAATGAGCGCTGGCGTGGTGTGTGCCCTATTGCTTGGGGTGACTCGCTCGTGGAGGCTCAGTTCACGCAGTGGTTCTATGAGGGCGTGTGTGGTCTGGGCGAAATCGTAGATAAGAAAGATAGGGAGGAGATGATATGAGATACGATACCATCATCATAGGAGGCGGACTTGCAGGTCTTGTGAGTGGTATAGAGCTGGCTCGCAGTGGCTCTCGTGTGGCTATCATCTCGTCGGGTAAGAGTGCGCTTCACTTCTGCTCGGGCTCGTTTGAGTTCTGGTCGGAGGGTATGGCGGCAGTGGGCTCGATTGCGGAGCATAACCCCGACCATCCTTATAGTAAGATTGACCCCAAGAAGATTGCTCGCTATACGGAACAGACAAAGGATATTTTCGCTCGTGCGGGAATGCCCCTTGTGGGTAGTGCTGAGGCAAATCATCTGCGCCTCACTCCACTTGGTGCGCTCAAACCCGCTTGGCTCACAATGGATGAGTATGTGACATTTGAGGCTGTGGGCGTGTCGGAGTATAGGAGTGTGGTAATTGTGGCTATCGAGGGATATTTGGATTTCTATCCCGAGTTTATTGCCAAAGGTTTGGAGCAGATGGGCTTGGAGTGCCACATTAGGGAGATTTCGCTTGCGGAGTTCAATAGGCTCCGACAGAGTGCTACGGAGATGCGTGCCGTGAATCTCTCTCGCACACTCAAAGGCTCGCCTCTCAGGGAGTTTGCCCAGAGGGTTAAGGCTCTTGTGGAGGATGAAGACCTTGTGCTCCTGCCCGCTATTTTTGGACTTGGTGAGGAGCGAGGACTTCAAATTGTTGAGGAGATTGTTGGTCGCAAGGTTAAGGTTGCGGCTACGGTGTCTGCCTCGGCGTCGGGTGTGAGGATGCAAAAGCGCCTCACGGATGCGTTCCAGTCGCTCGGTGGTGTCTTTATCGGTGGCGATAGGGTTGTGGGATGCACGATTGATGAGAGTAGGATTGTGAGCCTCAATACTGCCAACCACGAAGAGGAGGAGTTTGTGGCGGAAAATTACATCCTTGCCACGGGCAGCTTTTTCGGAAGGGGCATTGTTGCAACCCCCGAGGAGGTCTATGAGCCTATCTTGGGACTCGATGTTGTGCCACAGATGGCTCGCAAGGAGTGGTATGCCGACGATATTTTGGATGCTCAGCCATTCCAGAAGTTTGGTGTCGCTACCGATTCGGAACTACACCCTATGATTGATGGTAGGGTGGTCGAAAACCTCTATGCTGTGGGCTCTATTCTCTCGGGCGCAGATGCTGTGAAGGAGGGATGTGGTGCAGGCGTTGTGATTGCTACGGCACTGATGGTTGCCGAGAATATACTGGCTTATAAGCATAAGTAGGCTATGAAAAAACAGGAGAGTAGAAACATAAGTGCTGGCAACTTCGAGCAGTGTACCAAGTGTACAATTTGCACTGTCTATTGCCCAATGTTGGAGGTCAATCCCTTCTACCCGGGTCCCAAACAGGCTGGTGCCGATGGCGAGCGCTATCGTCTCAAAGAGCCCAAATACTACGACGAGGCGCTGAGGTATTGCCTCAACTGCAAACGCTGTGAGGTGTCGTGTCCCTCGGGAGTGAGGATTGGCGACATTATTGCGCTGGCTCGTGCGAAGAATAGCCGAGGCGTGCCCAAACTGAGGGATGTGCTCTTTGCCAATACCGACCTTGTGGGTTCGGTGGCTACGAGGGTGGCACCTATGCTCAATAGGGCTTTGGAGTCGAAACCCATTAGAGGGGCTATGGATACGCTGCTTGCTATTGACCACCGTCGCATCCTACCTCGCTATGCCGAGGAGAAATTCACAACTTGGTTTGCGAAAAATGCCCTTGCGGAGCAGAGTAAGTATGGCAGGAGCGTGACCTATTTTCACGGTTGCTATGCCAACTACAACGACCCCCAGCTCGGCAAAGATCTCGTAAAGGTGCTCAATGCTGTGGGCTTTGGCGTGAGGCTTATGGAGGGCGAGAGGTGCTGCGGTATGACCAAAATTGCGAGTGGTATGCTCTCGCAGGCAACTGCGGATGCAAAGCGCAATCTTGCGGAGATTCGCCGTGAGGTGGGCGAGGGTAGGCGAGTGATTGCAACCTCTTCGAGTTGTGCCTTTGCACTGAGGGATGAGTATGAACATATCTTGGGGCTCGACAATCACGATGTGAGAAGCTCCATTTCGCTAGCCACACGATTTATCTACCGCCAGATGGAGCGTGGAAATATAAAACTCGCTTTCCGTAAGGACTTTAAGATGAGGGTGGCATATCACTTCGCTTGCCACATCGAGAAACTCGGATGGTCGATATACTCCACATCTCTGCTGAGGATGATAGAGGGTTTGGAACTCCTCTTGCTCCCCTCGCAGTGTTGCGGTATGGCGGGAACATACGGACTCAAACGGGAGAATTACAACTACTCGCAGGCGATAGGTGAGAGCCTCTTTGCCCACATTGAGTCGCTCGGAGTGGATTGTGTGGCTACCGACTGCGAGACTTGTAAGGGACAGATTGAGATGTCCACCTCTGTGAAGGTGCTCCACCCGATAAACATACTTGCCGAGGCGATAGATGTTGAGGCAACACGAAAGTTGAATGATTTGAAATAGAAAATAAAACCCAAATAGTAATAATATGCAGACACTTTATATCGCAATAGCCCTCTTGGTGGCTTTCTCGCTTGGCATCGTTGTGATGCTCTATCTTCACCCCAATCGTCACGCTCTGGGCACACAGACTGCTCGTAATAAAGCCTTGGAGGAGGAGAATGTGGCTCTGCGTGGTGAGAACTCCGCAGTGAGTGTGGAGCGTGCTCGTTTGCAGGAGCGTGTGGCGGTGCTTGAACCCCTCGTGGAGAGTGATAGGGCAAAGCAGGAGGAGATTGCAAAACTCCGTGCTGAGAATGCTCGCTTGGGCGAACAACTCCGTCAGGAGAGCGAGCAGCGTGCCATTATGCGCAAGGAGAGCGAACAAAATTTCAAAGAACTCGCCTCCGCAATCCTCGAAGAGAAGTCGCAGAGTTTCAAGAAGAACAACGAGGAGCGCTTGGGCGAGATTCTCGCTCCCTTTAAGGCAAATTTGGAGGGTCTGCAAAAGAAAATCGACGAGTGCTACACCAATGAGGCAGTGGAGGTTAAGTCGCTGCGTGAGAGCCTGCGACAGCTTACCGAACTCAATGCTACCATCTCTCGTGAGGCACGAGAATTGACGGATGCACTGCGTGGTAATAGCAAGGTGCAGGGCGACTGGGGCGAGATGATTCTCCGCCAGATACTCGAAAAGTCGGGTTTGGAGGAGGGTGTGAACTTTACGATGCAGGCGACCCACAATGCCGACGGTACGAAGATTGTGGGCGAGGAGAGCAATCTCTTGCGACCCGATGTGATTTTCCACCTGCCCGAGGGTAAGCATATTGTTATCGACTCGAAGGTGTCGCTCACTGCTTATGTCAATTATGTCAATGCTACTACCGAGGAGGAGCGTGAGAGAGAACTCGCAGCACACCTTCTCTCCGTTACCAATCACGTCAAGGAACTTACTGCAAAACAATATCAGCGCTATGTGAAGGACGCTGCGGATTTTGTGATGATGTTCATCCCCAACGAGGGCGCATATATGGCTGCAATGAATGCCGATACGACTCTCTGGGAGAAGGCATACCAACAGCATATTGTCATCATAAGTCCTACCCACCTTATCTCCGTACTGAAACTTATGTATCAACTATGGACTCGTGATAAGCAGACCAAAAATGCCCTGATGATTGCCGAGGAGACGGGTAAGCTATATGATAAACTTTGTAGCTTTGTGAAGGATTTGCAGGATGTTGGCTCGTCGCTCACAAAGGCGCAGGAGAAGTATAACGAGGCATACGGCAAGCTCTCCACTGGTAGAGGTAACTTGCTGAAAAAAGCGGAGGATATCAAGTCGTTGGGTATCAAGACCGCCAAACAACTACCTGCAGATACGGAGGCTTAGGAAATGAAAAAGGTATGCCGAAGCATACCTTTTTTTGTCTATTATTTGCTTGCGTTGTCAATTTTGCCTCGATAGACCACAAATCTCTGAAAGAGGTACTCGGTCGAGAGGTTGAGGAGCATATTGAGTCCCGTGACGATGTAGTCGTTCCAGAGTAAATCCTCCGCCAAAAAATTACCGAGGATGGTTGTGGTGGGGGTGAATATGCAGTAGTAACCGAGCACCTTCAACATCGCAGCGGGGATGTTTGCCGACGAATGGAAGGTAAATTTGCGGTTGAGCGTGAAGTTCCATAAAATGGAGAGCAATAGCGAGGATAGGTAGCAAGCATAGTAGCGCCACGAGGTAAGCTCTGTGAGGAGCGCAAAGGAGCCCATTTGGATGATGCCTGCGCTTGCCGAGAAGAGTACAAATTTGAATACTCTCAAAAACTCTTTGCGGTTGTTCTTCATAGTAGTCTTGTTTTTGTTTCTCGGCGCAAAGGTAGGATTTTTTTCACAACCGCCAACTGATAATCCACTGTCAATATGCCCCCTCTCTAAAATAGAGAGGGGAATTTTCTTTTTGTTCAACTTTCAATTCTCAACTTTATTCGTACCTTTGTAGTCTATGTCGAAAATCTTTACATACCTTTTGTCTGTGGCTCTGCTCTTGGGGCTGTGGGGTTGCCCTGCGGGGCACTCAGCGGTGGAGTGGGGCGAGGTGGTCTATGTGCCCCACGAGGCGAAGGGTTTTGAGATTGTCGCTACCGAGGGTGCATCCACTGTGTTGCGTGTGCTGACACCGTGGCAGGGCGCTGAGGGTGTGGTTAAGGAGGTGTTCATCGCTCGCAATGGCGAGAGTGCTCCCGAGGGTTTTAAGGGGACTGTTGTAGCCTCCGAGCCCGAGAGGATTGTGTGCCTTTCGTCGAGCCACATAGCCTTCATTGATGCGCTTGGCGAGGTGGAGAAGATTGTGGGCGTGAGTGGCAAGGAGTATATCTCCAACCATCACATAGCCGAAGCCTTCGCCTCGGGAGGCGTGCGTGAGGTGGGCTATGATACGAATATAAACTTTGAGGTGCTGGCAGCCCTTCAACCTGATGTGGTCTTTATCTATGGCACAGCGGGCGAGAACGATGCGCTCTCCTCAAAACTCGAAGAGCTCGCCATTCCCTACCTCTATGTAGCCGACCACGCAGAGCTTTCGCCTCTGGGTAAGAGCGAGTGGGTGGTGGCTTTTGGCGAAATTCTGGGACTTAGGGAGGAGGCTGAGGAACTCTTTGGCGAGATTGCCGAGAGATATGAGAGCCTGCGTCTTGCAATGCTCGATGTGAGCGAGCGCCCAAGGGTTATGCTCAACTCGCCATATAAGGATATGTGGTTTGTACCTGCCGATAATAGTTATGTCGTGAGGCTTATTGAGGATGCGGGCGGTAGGTATGCTTGTGGTGGCAGCGGGAGTAAAATCTCACGCCCCATTAGTGGCGAGAGTGCTTTTGTCTATCTCTCGCAAGCGGACTACTGGCTTCACCCCAATGCTGCACGCACAATGGCGCACCTTGTGGGCGAGAATCCAAAGTTTGCAACCACCTCGGTGGTGCTCAATGGCAAGGTCTATAATTGCACCGCACGAAGCACCTCGGCGGGTGGTAGTGACTTCTGGGAGAGTGGCGCACTGAGGGCGGATGTGGTCTTGGCAGACCTTATCTCCATCCTCCATCCCGAGAGGGCAAATGGTCACCAATTGTATTACTACGAACAACTGAAATAGGCGAATGACAAAACGAAATACCATACTCTTCGTGCTCCTTGTTGTTGCAACCATCCTCCTGTTCTTTGTGGACTTGGTGGTGGGTAGTGTCGCTATATCTCCCCGTGAGGTGTGGAATGGATTGCTGGGCGAGGGCGATGCGACTATGGGTATGATTGTCAGAGGTTTCCGACTGCCAAAGGCTGTGATGGCAATCCTTGCGGGTGCTGCACTCTCGACGGTCGGTTTGCAGATGCAGACCCTCTTCCGCAACCCTCTGGCAGGTCCCTATGTGCTTGGTGTGAGTTCGGGTGCAAGTCTTGGTGTGTCGGTTATGCTTATGGGTTTGCCCCTTATTGGTATTTCTGCCTCCGATCCTGTGGTGCAGAGCGTAGGCGTGGCGGGTGCTGCGTGGATTGGCTCGGCAGCCATTATGCTCGTAGTTATGGCTGTGACCTCACGCATTAAGAATATTATGACCGTGTTGATTCTCGGTATGATGTTTGGCAGTGCCGCAACTGCACTTGTGGAGATTATGCAGTACCTTTCGCCCGAGGGAGCTGTTAAATCTTTTGTGGTGTGGACTATGGGCTCGCTTGGAGGTGTTACCCTTTCGCAACTCTGGATTGTGGTGCCCATTATCTTGGTGGGCTTGGTCATCTCGGTACTTCTGATTAAACCCCTGAATATTCTCCTGCTGGGCGAGAACTACGCTCGCACAATGGGACTCAATATAAAGCGCACACGACTGATGGTTACTATCACTACCGTGATGTTGGCAGGTACGATTACGGCATACTGCGGACCTATCGGTTTTGTGGGCTTGGCTGTACCACACATTGCAAGGATGCTCTTCCGTGAGGCAGACCATAGAGTGCTCGTTCCCGCTACGATGTTGTGCGGTACGACCATTATGCTTCTCTGCGATATCGCTTCTGGGCTTCCCGCCAGCGACCTTGCGCTACCCATAAATACCATCTCGGCTCTTGTGGGCATCCCAGTCGTTGTGGTTGTGATTTTCCGTAACCGTAAAATGATGATGTAGGCAATGGCAGAGATGGAGCGCATATATACGATTGAACTACACGATGTGACCCTCGGCTATGGCGATAGGGTGCTTGTGGCAGATGCCAATGTGGGCTTCGGTTGGGGCGAATTGACCGCCCTGATAGGTCGTAATGGTACGGGTAAGAGTACGCTTTTGCGTACGATTGCTGCCCTTGCTAAGCCACAGAAGGGCGTGGTGACAATCAATGGCAGAGATGTTGCGTCACTCACTATGAAGGAGGTGGCGAGCCAGATAGCCTTCGTTTCGACCGACGATGTGAGGGTGCAGAATCTCCACGTTTGGGATGTCGTTTCGCTCGGTAGGGCTCCCTATACCAACTGGGTCGGCAGACTCGCCGAGGAGGATAGAGCAAAGGTGCGAGAGGCGCTCTCGTTGGTCGGTATGGATGGATTTGCGGATGCTGCGATGGATAGCCTCAGCGATGGCGAGAGGCAGAGGGTTATGATTGCCCGAGCGCTGGCGCAAGATACCCCCATCATCCTGCTCGACGAGCCTACGGCATTCCTCGACCTGCCCAATAAGTATGAGATTTGCCTACTGCTTCGCAAACTTGCGCATAAGGAGGGCAAGGCAATTCTTTTCTCGACCCACGACTTGTCGATTGCTATCGAATTGTGTGATACGATAGCGATGATTGAGGGTGGTGAGTTTCACTACGGCACAGCCGAAATGCTCATCGAGAGTGGCGCTATGGGGCGCATTTTCGAGCGTACACAGATAGAATTTGATAGAGAAAGGGGAAATGTGCGACTAAAAAAGTGAAAAAACAAAGAAATAGTTTGCAATTCACGATTTTTTAGTTACCTTTGCACCGCTAAAAAGCAACCTACTTTTAGTAGGCGGGGCCCATTCGTCTATCGGTTAGGACGCAAGATTTTCATTCTTGAAAGAGCAGTTCGACTCTGCTATGGGCTGCAAGAGTGTAAAAAAATTAAAAAAGTATAAAATTATGGCAAATCACAAGTCGTCAAAGAAGCGTATTCGCCAAACCGAAACACACAGGGTTGCGAATAAGTACTACCACAGAACAACCCGTAACGCTGTGAAGGCATTGCGTGGCACAACCGATAAAGCAGCTGCTGAGGCTCTTCTTCCCAAAGTAGCAGCAATGTTGGACAAACTTGCTAAACGCAACATCATTCACAAGAACAAAGCAGCCAACCTCAAAAGTGGCTTGCAGGTTCACGTAAACGGTTTGTAGTAGTTCGTTACAGGTCTGCGCTACAAGGTAGATGACAGACCTTAAATGGTGACTGTAGCTCAGTTGGCAGAGCGTTGGATTGTGGTTCCAAATGTCGTGGGTTCGAGCCCCATCAGTCACCCCAAAAGAAAAAGTCCCGTCAGAAATGATGGGACTTTTTTGTGCTATGCTCCCGACCGACAATCGGGAGCATTGTTATGTGTGAAACCTATCGGAGCAGGTAGATTGTGTAGGTTACATAGATGGCGAAGAAGAGCAGACCTTCGATGCGGTCGATGCGTTTGCTGCGAAGAGTGAAGGCTGCGAAAAGTATCATCAGCACAGCTGAGAGCATAATAGCCATATCCACAGGAGTGATACCCCCTAAGCGCAGAGGGGTAATAGTTGCACTTGTGCCGAGGATTAGGAGAATATTGGCGATGTTGGAGCCGAGGATGTTGCCCAATGCAATCTCCGTGTTGCCTTTTAGGGCGGAGATGAAGGAGGCAAAGAACTCGGGGAGTGATGTGCCAGCAGCAACGAGCACAATGCCAATGACAGCCTCACTAAGACCAACCTTGCGGGCGAGGATTATAGAGCCATCCAAAAAGAGGTCGGAGCCCCAAACAAGACCTCCCAAGCCACCTATGACCATAACGATGGAGAGCCATAGTGGAGTACTTTTGGCTTGCTCGGTGGTAGGCTGTTCGGGCGAGGGGGATGCCTCTTGCTTGCCCGAGCGAATCATAAACCACAGGAACAGACCATAGAGAACAATCAGTAATATGCCGTCGCCACGCCCGAGAATGTTGCTCTCTGCTCCCCAAAGTGTGCTGTCGAGGGCGAGGATGCAGAGAAGGAGAGTTGTTATGAGGCAGAGTGGAATATCACGGCGGATGTTCTTATGAGTTAGCACAAGGGGTGAAATGATGGTTGTGATGCCCAATATGGCGTAGATGTTGAAGATGTTGGAGCCCACAACATTGCCAATCGACACATCGCTCTGACCTCCAATGGCACTCATAACGCTCACGACAAACTCTGGGGTGGAGGTGCCTACCGCTACAATCGTTGCGCCAATGAGGAACTCCGATACTTTCAACCTTTTAGCGATAGCTGATGCACCGTCTGTCAGGAAATTTGCGCCCAGTGAGAGTAATACGGCTCCCAAGATAATCTCGATAATGTACATAAATTGGGTTAATAATGGTTATTTTTTAATGTGTACATAGACCTCCGAAAGAGGCTCATATTCGTATGGTACATAGTGTAGAAGTTGTCCGATTTGTAGGCTGCCCGATGTCGTGGTGTATGTTACACTCACAATGGGAGCGCAGCTGCTTTCTGAAATAAGGGGTGTTAGTGCCTCGAAGTTGCCATTGCAGAGAGTTTCTTCAAGTTCGGCTTTGACCTCCTGCTTGTGTCCTTTTATATGGCGTAAGACTTTTTCGCCAGTGGTAATATAGACCATCTCTTGCGAGGGGCGAAAGAGTTTGACGATGCCAAAGGCAGAAATGATAATGCCAATGGTTAGGAGGATGGTGCTTAGGTTCTCGACTTCTTTGATTGATATGGAAAGTGAGATAATGATGATGCCGATAAGAGTTATCAGCGTGGGTATGAGTCTGCTTTTTTGCCTCATCTCTACTTGTGGAAAGTGGGTGCAAAGGGATTCTTTGCTAAATATGTTTTTCATTGTTCTTTGGTCGAAATATTATCTGGGGTTTATATGTACAGTCACACGAAAGGTGTTTTCTGGGGAAGTGCCTTTCGTGGATTGGATGTTGAAAATAAAGAAAATCAGGGGCTTGTGGCGCTAAATTATAATGTGGCGCAGCGCAAAGACATAGAAATCCTTTGTGCGAGAGGTGTAGATGTGCCCACAGCGCATAGCCCCATTTGTGGTTGTGTGACAATTTGTGGTTTTTGTCACATTTGAGATGTGGTAATTGCTGTAGTCGCTTGCGGATGTGCGCTGTCGCCCAGTGGTAGTGCGAGAAATGGAGGGAATAATGGAGTGTGAAACTTCGGGAATGAGTGCTGTGTTGATGGCTCGCTCGGAGAAATAGTTGCGCTCGTGGTTGGCATCAGTGATGACCGACACAACATCCCCTTCGCCATTTGCGTTACTTTGCAAATGGTCGGTAAGGTGCGTTCCGATTAACGCCATAAATAGGCATAATAGCCCACTGTAAAAGCTCTTAATCCTTCGTTTCATATCGCTCATTGGTCACTTCAAAAATAGTTCCGCACGACCAATATATAGACAAAGGTATAAATAAAAATTGAGAGTTGGAAATGGAAAGTCGAAATAAAACACTATTTTTGTGAAGTCACAACGCAATGAAATAATATAAAAATCAAGATATTATGGTAGAGAAGTTTAGTGCCGAGTACAAGGTTACTTGTTATGATGCGGATCATCAGATGCGTTTGCGTCCTTCGGCGTTCCTGAATATGGCTCAGGAGGCTGCAAATTCCCACGCAGACTATCTCGGTGTGGGTTATGACACCCTCGATGAAACCAAGCAGGCGTGGGTGATGTCACGAATGAAGGTGGAGTTTTTGAGGCTCCCGATGTGGCGTGAGAAGGTCAATCTCCAATCGTGGCACAAGGGTACTGCGGGCTTTATGTTTCTGCGTGATTTTATCCTTACGGACAGCGAGGGCGAGGCTCTCGTGAAGGCGACCTCTTCGTGGCTTGTGGTGGATATGACTACCCGTAGGCTTGCACGCAGGGGCGCTTTTACAGAGTTTGCAACCAATCAGGAGAAGTGTATTTGTGAGGATGTCATCGAGGAGCCCGCACAGAAGGTTGTGCTCCCTGAGGGCGTGGAGCTCCAAAGGAGCGTTACACACAGGGCGTCATACTCCGACTTGGATATGAACCACCACGTCAATAATGTGATGTACACCGTGTGGGCTATGGATGCTGTGGGCTTGGAGGTCACTGAGGAGTTGGCGCTCAGGGCTTTGGAGATTAACTTCAACAATGAGATTCGCCCTAATGATGAGGTGGAGCTTGGTGTCTATCGCTTGCCCGAGAGCAATACCTATTATGTCGATGGTAAGGTCGATGGTAAAAACTCGTTCATCGTAAGGTTGGAATTCTAAGAATAAGAGAAAAGAGCGTCAAACGACGCTCTTTTCTCTTATATGTGTATTCGCTATGCCTCTGTGGTGTGCTTGCGTGAGAGTGATGTGCCGAGGGTGGTGTGGAAGATGCGATCGTGGGTGGAGTCGTAGATGTAGAGGAGTCCAATCACGAATATGAGAGCCAAGAAACCCGCTACGCCAGTCATACCCGTGAGCATTGCGTTGCCGTCGGGTATCATCAGCACACCAAGTCCTGCAATTGCGTTGATGGTGCCGTGAATGAAGACCGCAGCCCATACGGAGCCACTCTTGCAGGTGAAGTAGAGCTCCACGATGCCACCCAAGATGCAGAAGATAACCATCAGCAGGATGCCTAATGGGCGATTGTGATAACCGTTGTGACCCATAAGAATCAATGGTGCGTGCCAAATGCCCCATACGAAACCAATAAGGAGTGCAGAGGGGAGGAACTTGGTGTTTTTCAGCGATGTTACCATATAACCTCTCCAACCATACTCCTCGCCATAGGCAAACAGAGCATTGATTGTCACGCCAGCCAATATGCCCGACAGAACGGTGCCAAGGAGCATAACCCACGAGGGTATTTTGTTCAGCATTGCCAAATCCTTCTCGGGTAGAGTGTTGAGGTCAATGCCCATATTGGCGTAGGTTGCCATTATGCCCTCCTTCAATGGTTTGACCTCTGCAAAGAGTGTCGAGAAGAGGATGGAGAGTGCTGTAATGGCAAGGGTTGTGCCAATGGCTACAAGCCAACTCTTCTGTGGGCGGAACTTATAGATGGGGTTACTCTTGGTGCTGAGCCTGTAATTCATAGCCCTTCTGCGCTCAAACTTTGCCTCGCCCGAGATGAGTTGCATAACCGCTGCTACAATCATAGGAAAGAACATATAGAGCATTCCGAACGAACGGAACTTGGTAGTTGCCTCCAAGTCGCTCACGGATGTGCCATTGTAGCCAGTCGAAAGGTAGAACAGGAGGGCGGCAATCCAGCTCACGGCACACACTGCCACCGAATAGATAATAGCCTTTTTCATAATTTTCAACTCGTTGTTTTATTTGAATTGGAAGAAGCCGAACGAGGGTTATTCGTTCGACTTCTTTTTTGTCTTGCGCCCGCTTTTACGGAGTGCCTCGGCGATAATCCACTGCAACTGACCGTTGATGCTGCGAAACTCATCTGCCGCCCATTTTTCCAGAGCGTCCATAGTCTCGGCATCTACACGCAGCACAAAACTTTTTGTAGTGTTATCCTTCGCCATAGGGGATTTTTTCTCGGTTTTGTATTGTGGGCATCCTTGTGCTTTGTGGGCTGTGGATGCGCCCAACGCTACATAATATCCTTAGTGTTGTGTAGTTTTGAATTAGTTGTAGAGCGAGCCAGTGTTTACTACGGGCTGGGCATTCTCATCGGAGCAGAGGACTACCAAGAGATTGCTAACCATTGCAGCTTTGCGCTCCTCGTCGAGCTCCACAACGCCCTCCTCTTTGAGTTTGTCGAGAGCCATCTGCACCATCGATACAGCACCCTCCACAATCTTCTCCCTTGCGCTGATGATGGCGTCGGCTTGCTGGCGACGCAACATTACGGCTGCAATCTCAGGAGCATAGGCGAGGTAGTTGATGCGAGCCTCCACAACCTCGATACCTGCCATCAAGAGCCTATCATTGAGGGTCTGGCGGAGGAAATCGTTGATTTCGGCAGCGCCACTGCGGAGTGTTACTTCTTCATTGTCGCCACGGTTGTCGTAGGCGTACATACCTGCCACTTGGCGGAGTGCTGCATCGGACTGAACAGCCACGAAACTCTCAAATGCCATCATACGACCAGCGAGAGCACCTACGCCCTCAATCTCACCCTTCTTGTCGATCTTAACGCTCGAAACCATTGTCTGAGAGTCAATTTCAAAGAGAGCTTTGTAGGTGTCTTTAACTCTCCAAACTACCACTACGCCAATCATAATGGGGTTGCCATTCTTGTCATTGACCTTGATGGCATCGGGGTTGAGGTTGCGAGCACGGAAGGAGATACTCTTAACGGTGTAGAAGGGGTTGGTCCACCAGAAACCCTCATTGGTAAGTGTGCCTTTATATTTGCCGAAGAAGACCATAGCCTTTGCATTGTTGGGCTCGATTGTGCGGAAGCCAGCGCACATAATCGACGCAAGGCAGATCTCTACTACGAATACTGCAATGTTGAGGTTTGCTTCGGGGGCTTTGGTAAGGAACCAGATGGCTGCACCTGTGAGAATGAGGATGGCGAAAAGCATTGCAAAGCCATTCATCTTAAAGCCATCAAATTTGTACTCTTTCTTTTCCATAGTGTTATTAAGTTTTTAGTTAGAAATTATACTTTTAATTAGTCGTTTTTTTTGTTGTGCATTTTCAAAATAGTATCATTTTGATATCACAAAGGTAGGGCAAATTTTTGATTATGCAATAGGTGTAGTGAAATTTTTTTGTGAGATATTTGGGGAGGAGATAAATTTACCTTATCTTTGTGGCATCAATTCGGGGCGTAGCGCAGTCCGGTTAGCGCACCTGCTTTGGGAGCAGGGGGTCGAGTGTTCGAATCACTTCACCCCGACTGAGAATAAAAGAAAGGTCACTCGCTGATGCGAGTGACCTTTTGAATTCAAAGAGGGAACTGTTGAGCTTGCTCAATAAAGTTCCCTCTTTGAATTCAAAAGAGAGTTGCCTGTGGCTTTTTTATGCAAAAAAAACGGTCGCCCCAAAAGGCGACCGCAATCATTTTCAACTTTCAACTCTACAACTCAGTTTTCCAGAGTCCGTGAAGGTTGCAGTATTCATAGACTGCAATGGGTTTGCGATTGCATACGCAGACCTCGGCAATGGGGTGCTCTTTGAGGTCGATTCTGATGCCTCCATCCTCAAACTCTACATAGACAAAGGCGATGTGGTGCTCGGGGAGCATAGGGTGCTCCACGCTGCCCACCTTGATGCGGAGGCGGCAGTTGTCGATTTTCTCCACTACGGGGAGGTGCTTCTCCACGCTTGCCTCGATGGTGTTTGCTGTAAGTTCGGTCATCTTCTCGCCACAACAGAAGGGGGTCACGCCACCATCGACAGCCTTGATGATTACATTGCCACAGTGGTTACATTTATAGAATTTAGTTGCCATAGTTGTATTTTTTTATGTTAAACTTTCTTTGTTGTGTTTGTTAGTACAAAGATAATACCACCGAACCCAAAAGTCAAATCGGAAATTTTGATGGCGCCATAAGGTAAAATGATAGTGGCGGGGAGGGGAGATAAAAAAAAGCGGTAACCCGTGTGGATTACCGCTTCTGGTAGCGAGACCCGGGATTGAACCGGGGACCTCATGATTATGAATCATGCGCTCTAACCAGCTGAGCTATCTCGCCGCTTTGCTGAAAAGCGTTGCAAAGGTAGTCCAAAATTTTTTCCTTGCAAACTTTCCGAGGTATTTTTTTTGCATAAGGGGTAGAAAAATTGATTTTGATATGAAAAACGACGCTACATCACGCCTCTCACGCATCTTCGATGGGGTGGCAATCTTCGCAAGCCTGATTCTTTTGATATCCATCTCGCTCGACATCACAAGGCGCAAAACCTATATTCTCTCCGCAGGAGTTGAGGAGTTGCAACTTGTCGTCTGTATGATTTTTGTCACGGATTTCCTCGTGCAGATGATGTCTTCACGCAATCCTCAGCGCTATCTTGTGCGCAATATCCTTGTACTTCTCGTGTCGATACCATATCTTAATATGTTGGAGTGGGGTGGTGTGATGCTCCCTAAGGGGCTTTACATCTTCCTCAAATGCCTGCCAATGGTGCGAGGGAGTGTGGGTGTCTATCAACTCATCCGCTACATCACCCCATCCCGAGTGAGCGCCATATTGTGGAGCTACATAGCCCTCATTGTGATTGTTACCTATCTGTCGGCACTTATCTTCTATGCCTTTGAGGAACTCGTAAATCACGCTATTGAGGGCTTCGGTACGGCTCTCTGGTGGGCAGGACTTAATGTTACGACCGTTGGCGCCCCGATGTTTGCCACAACTACCATTGGTAAAATACTCACAGTTATCCTACCTGGGTTGGGTATGATTCTCTTTCCTCTGCTGACAGTCTATGTTACCCACCTTGTGCAGCGTAGCGTGAGCAAGTAATGCCCAAGAGCACTCTACCAAAAAAACGCATATAGGCGAGTGTGTTTTAGTCGCACAAAAAAATCTCCCCCACAGTTTACAACCGTAAATGAGGGGGAGATTTATCATAGAGCAACGCCAAAGACGCTGTCTATATGTGTGTTTTTCTTATTCGTTCATCAACTGATTAAAGCAGTGACGGCAGATGGGCTGGTAGGTATCCTTCTCGCCGAGCACCACGAGTTTGTCGTTCTTGGTGAGGCGGTGGGAGTGGTGGGCAATGTTGCCACAGCGCACGCAAATTGCGTGTACCTTATCCACAAGCTCCGCACGAGCCATCAGCTGGGGCATAGGACCGAAGGGGTTGCCGAGGTAGTCCATATCAAGACCTGCAACGATGACCCTCACACCACGATTGGCGAGCTGCATACATACATCCACGATACCCTCATCGAAGAACTGTGCCTCGTCGATGCCGACAACATCCACATCGGTAGCCATCAGCAAAATCTGCGACGACGACTCTACGGGGGTGGACTGGATAGCGTTGGCGTTGTGCGACACTACCTCATCTACCGAGTAGCGTACATCCACTTGGGGCTTGAATATCTCGACACGCTGGTTGGCAAATACCGCACGGCGCATACGGCGGATGAGCTCCTCGGTTTTGCCCGAGAACATCGAGCCGCAAATAACCTCAATCCAACCTGGTTTGCTGGTTTCCAAAAACATAAGTTTATACTGTTATAGGTGGTTAGTTTTTCTGTAAATTTCTTTGGCAAAAGTAACTCTTTGTGTCCGACTTTCCAAGTGGGTATGCGAAGAGTTATTAACAATTTTCCACACTATCCTCCACGCCAAACTCAAAGACGATATGGCGCTCATAGCGCTCGCCCTTGCGAAGTACCTGTGAGGGGAAGTGGGGCTTGTTGGGAGCGTCGGGGTAGCCCTGACACTCGATAGCCACGCCACCGTAGTCCTCGTAGCGCACACCGCCCTTACCCATAGGTATGCCCGAGAGCCAGTTGCCGGTATAGACCTGCACGGCAGGCTGGTCGGTCAGCACACGCATAGTGCGACCTGTGGTGGGGTCGGCAAGGAGTGCTGCCTCCTGCATAATGCCCTCCTGCCAGCCATCCAGTGCCCAGCAGTTATCGTAGCCCTTGCCGAAGAGCAGGGCGGGGAAATCGGCATCAATATCCCTGCCGAGGGGTTTGGCAGTACGGAAATCCATAGGCGTACCTTCTACATCGGCAAGCTCACCCTTAGGAATGAGCGTGGGATCTGTCGGGAGGTATTTGGACGATGCAAGACGCAGGGTGTGGCTCTTGATGTCGCCCTCGCCTGCGAGGTTGAAGTATGCGTGGGATGTGAGGTTGATGACGGTGGCGCCATTGGTCTGTGCAAGGAGTGTGAGTTCCAAGCGGTTGTCGTCGTCCCAGTCATAGACAGCCTCTACATAGAGGTCGCTGGGGTAGCCCTCGTGACCTGCGGGCGAGTCGAAGGCGAAGATTACACGATTCTCCTCCACACGACCCTCCCAAAGACTCTGGTGAAATCCTGTGGGACCACCGTGAAGGGCGTTGGGACCATTATTCACAGCAAGGCGGTACTCCTTGCCGTCGAGTGTGAAGCAACCTTTGGCGATGCGGTTGGCATAGCGACCTGGCACTTTGCCCATACACGCACCTTCGGTCACATAATCCATACGATTCTCATAGCCGAGCGCAACATCGCCCACCTTGCCATTCTTGTCGGGCACCCTGACAGATACAATAGCGGCGCCCGCATTACAGAGCTCCACCTCGTAACCCTTTGAGTTGCGCATCGTATAGACCACAACAACATCTCCTTCGGGTGTGAAACCCGCAACTTTCTGTTCGATATCCATAGTGTAAGTTCTAAACTAATTCAAAAATTGTTTGCGAAGTTAGCACAAAAATTCGTAATTTTGGAAAATTTATGGCGAGTTTATGCAGACAAGAGTAGATAAATGGCTGTGGGCGGTGAGAATCTATAAGACCCGCAGCGATGCGGCAGAGGCGTGTCGCACTGGTAAGGTTACGATAAATGGCACAGAGGCAAAACCCTCCAAAGAGGTCAAGGAGGGCGATATTCTCACGGTTAAGAAAGTGCCAGTGATGCGCTTTACATACAAGGTGGAGGGCATTGTGGAGCGTCGCCTGCCCGCAAAAGATGTGCCCACCTACTGCACAGACCTTACATCCCCCGAGGAGATGGCAAAGCTCAATCCCCCGAAGGAAACCATCTTCATCACTCGTGACCGAGGCGCAGGACGCCCCACTAAAAAAGAGCGTCGTGACCTCGACGCCCTCTGGGAACAATTTTAAGAAATGAAATAATCAAAAGATATGATGCAGGAAGAGGTAAATAAGGCTGTGGAGGTGCTCCGCAGGGGAGGAATTATCCTCTATCCCACAGATACGGTGTGGGGTATTGGATGTGATGCGACAAATTCGGAGGCGGTGGAGCGCATCTATAAACTCAAAGGGTCGGTCAATAAGAAGGGTATGATTGTCCTTTTGGATACACCCGCAGCTGTCGGACGCTACATCCGACGAGTTCCAGAGGTTGCATACGACCTGATGGAACTGACTGATAAACCATTGACGCTCATACTTGATGGTGGTGTAGGCGTAGCCGAAAACCTTATACCCGAAGAGGGCTCACTCGCAGTGCGTGTGTCCGACCACGACTTTTGTCGTAGGGTTGTGGGACGCCTCGGCAGACCCCTCGTATCGACATCCGCAAACTTCTCGGGCGAGGCAACACCCACTACCTTCAAAGAGATTGTTGAGGGCATAAAAGAGGGTGTGGATATGGTCATAAATCCCAAGTTTGAGGGTAAGCCCACCCGCAAAGCCTCCTCAATAATGATTATCAAAGAGGATGGGGAGTTCAAAATACTGAGGTAGATTTGTTGCGAGATACCTTAGAACTTTGAACCTATGATGATTGCGAGAAAAAACTCCCAACTCTCAAATTTTTCCTTGCAAATTTGGTTATCCTAATGGGTTTTATTACTTTTGCGCACTTTGAAAATTATATAACGAAAAACATAAAACAACATCCACTACTATGGGAAGGGCTTTTGAGTATCGCAAAGCGAGAAAAATGAAACGCTGGGGCAATATGGCTCGCACGTTTACTAAGATTGGTAAAGAGATTGAAATTGCAGTAAAGGCAGGTGGTCCCGATCCCTCGGGTAACACTCGTCTGCGTGTCTTGTTGCAGAACGCAAAGGCGGAGAATATGCCCAAAGAGAATGTAGAGCGTGCAATCAAGCGTGCAATCTCCAAAGATACATCCGACTACAAAGAGATGGTATATGAGGGCTATGGTCCTCACGGTATTGCTGTCCTCGTGGAGACCGCAACCGACAACACCACCCGTACTGTTGCAAATGTGCGCAGCTACTTCAATAAGTGTGGTGGTACCCTCGGTACCAGCGGTAGCGTTACCTTTATGTTCGACCACCTCTGCGTATTCAAAACCGCAATGAAGGAGGGTATCGACATCGACGAGCTCGAATTGGAACTTATTGACCTCGATATGACCGAGCTCTTCGTTGATGATGAAAATATTATCAACATCTACGCTAAGTATGAGGCATTTGGTGCTATTCAGTCCTACCTCGATGATCACAATATGGAGATTGTCAGCGGTGAGTTTGTACGCATCCCCACCGACACTAAGGATGTTACCCCCGAGCAGCGTGAGGCACTCAACAAGCTCATTGAGAAGCTCGAAGAGGATGACGATGTGACTAATGTTTATACCACGATGTCGCCCGAAGAAGAGTAAAAACGCATATAATCGGCGATTAGGTCGTTGCACTGCGAAAAGCGGAGTTCCTCATTTGCGATTAGCAAACTGCGGACTCCGCTTTCTTGTTTGGTATAAAATTTCCTCCACTATTTGCGTTTTACCGATTTTTCGTTAATCGACTTTTTTGTTATGGGTGTAATTTCCCTTAGAGTCCTTAAAGCCTCTAATGCCCTTATCAAAACAATCTTGAATTATCACAACAATCCTGCTTCGTAGAGGATGATGATTTGTTCGATGAGCTTGTCTTCGCCCTGCGTGGGGTCGTACTCTTGTTTGAGGTTGGCTCGGAAGATGCGGGCGATGGTGTTCCAGAACTTGGCTGCAAACTTGCCCCTGAACTCCTCCAATATCTGGTAGGAAGTGCGTTCTGTTTCACGGTCTATGAGGCGGATGAGTATCTTACCCTGCGTGTAGGTCATCTTCTCCAATACGGGTGTGTAGCGCTCCACAATCTCCTTTTCGAGCGCTCTGGTAATCTTGTCACGCTCCTTCTGTGAGGGTATGGTGTCGAGCTGTGCCGTAAGACTATTGAAGAGGTTGCGGGCATCGACAGCATAGGGATAGACGGCTTTGACATTGCGTATGAGCTTCTTATATCGCTTGATATCCCCCAGACTACGGAACGCTATGACCTCCGAGAGTTGCACCACATAGGCGGTGTCGAGGGTCTGTGGATCGACCTCAGTACCTGCGATGTAACCACCCCCATATTTGGAGTAGGGCACACGACGCCAAGTGCGTGATCGCTGAGCCGAAATCTCTCCAACCACACATCCAAGAAGCACGATTATCAATAACCACCTCTTCATAGTCGTGCAAATATAACGCATTTTTCCGATACGATATTTCCCTTTCCTGAAAAGTTTGGGATGCCAAAGGGCGGAAAATCATACTTTTTGTGGTGGAGATGATGTCTAATTTGAAAAAATAGTTGTACTTTTGTCAGCCTTTTGTGCGCAGTGCGCACGAGGCAAAGGTTGGACAGGTTAAACTCTAAACATAAATTTCTATGAAACAAGCAATTGCTATTTTGACAGGTGGCGGTCCCGCACCTGGTATGAACACTGTTGTGGGCTCGGTTGCCAAAACTTTCCTTACCAAAGGTTACCGTGTAATTGGTTTGCACGAGGGTTATAGCGGTCTTTTCAAAGAGAACGCTCGCCACGAGGATATCTCCTTCCGTTTGGCAGATGACATCTTCAATCAGGGTGGCTCCTACCTTCAAATGAGCCGTTTCAAACCCACCGATGCAGACTTTGAGAACAACTTTAACCTCAAATTCTTCCAGGAGAACAACATCAAGTTGCTCGTAACCGTAGGTGGCGACGATACTGCTTCGACTGCAAACCGCATCGCTAAGTTCCTCGAAGCTAAGCAGTACCCCATCGCAAATATCCACGTTCCCAAGACTATTGATAACGACCTTCCTCTTCCCGCAGGTGCTCCTACCTTCGGCTATGAGTCGGCAATGGAGAAGGGTGCAGTGATCGGTCGTGCAGTGTATGTAGATGCACGCACCAGCGGTAACTGGTTTATCGTTGCAGCTATGGGTCGTTCGGCAGGTCACCTCGCTTGCGGTATTGGTGCTGCTTGCCACTATCCTATGATTGTTATCCCCGAGATGTTCAATAAGACTGAGATTACCATCGACAAGATTGTAAACCTCACCATCTCGTCGATCATCAAACGCAAACTTATGGGTATGGACTTCGGTGTTGCTATGGTATCCGAGGGCGTATTCCACAGCCTTAGCGACGAGGAGATTAAGAATGCAGGCGTTCACTTCTCCTACGATGAGCACGGTCACCCCGAGCTTGGTAAGGTGTCGAAAGCTCACGTCTTCAACGAGATTTTGGAGAACAAACTCAAAGCTCTCAAAATCAAAGTTAAATCTCGCCCCGTAGAGATTGGCTATGAGGTGCGTTGCCAGACCCCCATTGCGAGCGACTTGCTCTACTGCACTACCCTCGGTATGGGTGTATATAAACTGTTCAGCGAGGGTAAGACCGGCTGTATGGTATATGTTGCACAGGATGGTCAGATTAGCCAGCTCTACCTGAAAGATCTCCAAGATCCTACCACAGGTAAGATTCCTCCCCGTCTGGTTAATCCCGATGGCGATCAGTTCCAGGGCTTGGTAAACAACATCCTCTGCTACATCACCCCCGAGGATTACGAGGCAGCGAAAGCATACCTTCCCAATCCTGAGGATTACGATTTCAAGAAGATCCTCAACTGGTAAAAACGCATATAATCGGCGATTAGGTCGTTGCACTGCGAAAAGCGGAGTTCCTCATTTGCGATTAGCAAACTGCGGACTCCGCTTTCTTGTGAACATAGAACTCGCTCGATTCTCTGCGTTTTTCTTTCAATGGCAAACTGCGGACTCGCCTTCTTGTTTGGGGCAAAATTTCCTCCACTATCTGCGTTTTACCGACTACCGTCAATCGACTTTTTTTGTTCTGGGACTACTGGGAATTTTCAGTTCTCTCATCCCTCCCCTAAGTTAGTGGAGGGTGCCCGAAGGGCGGGAGAGGTCTGTTGATTTCCAACTCTTAATTCGCAAAAAAAAACAGCGAACACTCCTTTGTGGAAGTGTCCGCTGGTGGTTTGTTCGCTAAATCAATATTAGAGTTTATCTACCACTTCACATAGGCGCTCGAAGATTTCATCTACGGTGCCCACGCCATTGATGGCGATGTGCTTGCCTTGCTGTGCGTAGTAATCTGCAACAACGGCTGTTTGCTCGTTGTAGATGCGGATGCGGTTGCGGATAACCTCTTCCGAGGCGTCGTCTGCACGACCACTCTCCTTGCCACGAAGAAGAAGCCTCTCCACGAGTTCCTCTTCGGGTACTTCGAGCGAGAGCATAACATCCACCTCGCTGTCCCACTCCTTCATCAGTAAGTCAAACTGTTCTGCCTGATAGGTATTGCGAGGGAAGCCATCGAAGATGCTGCCTGCCACATCCTGATGGGTCGCCATAAAGTTCTTTACGATAGTGATAACCAAGTCGTCGGGTGCAAACTCGCCACGAGCGATGCACTCTTCCACCAACTTACCAGCGGGTGTCTGTGCTTGGATTTCGTTCCTAATAACCTGACCTGTAGATATATGGTTGAAGCCATACTTCTCCACAAGTTTCACTGCCTGAGTACCTTTGCCAGCCCCAGGAGCTCCAAATAATACAATGTTTTTCATTAACGCCGAAATGTGTGACTTTTTTCACGAGTGCAAATATATATATTTATGTGCAAATTTACCACCTAATTAGTAAAATTTTTTATTATCTTTGTGCCAAATTGATATAGGTATAGTTATGAGTAAGCGTACAGAGATATCCGAAGTAGGTCATTTTGGACTCATCGACCGCCTCACAAGTGGGGTGGAGTGTGTGAATGAGAGTAGTGTGGTGGGCGTTGGTGACGATGCCGCAGTGATTGATGCGGGCGATAAATACCTCCTCCTCTCCACCGAGTTGTTGCTCGAAGGTGTCCATTTCGATCTCACATATTTCCCTCTCAAACACCTCGGCTACAAAGTAGTAGTTGCTGCAATGAGCGACATTATTGCTATGAATGGTACGCCTCGTCAGCTGACTGTGTCGCTTGGCGTGTCGGCACGCTTTGCTGTCGAGCACCTCGAAGAGCTCTATGAGGGTGTGAAGGCTGCCTGCAAGGAGTATTCCATAGATCTTGTGGGTGGCGATACGACTGCCTCGGTCAATGGTCTTGCTATCAGTGTGAGTGCTGTTGGCGAGGTTGCAAAGGATAAACTCGTGCGACGCTCGGGCGCAAAGGAGAATGATTTGGTCTGCATTACGAGCGACTTGGGTGCTGCCTATATGGGCTTGCATCTCTTGGAGCGTGAGCGCATTGCACTCGATGGTCACCCCAACCCTAACCCCGACTTCAAGGGACACGAATATATACTTCGTCGTTGGCTCAAACCCGATCTTCGGTTGGATATCGTGAAGGCTTTGGAGGCGGAGGGTATTGTTCCCTCGGCAATGATTGACATTACGGATGGTTTGGCATCCGATGCGCTGCAAATCTGCAAGTCGTCGAACTGTGGTATTAGGCTCTACTTGGAGCGTATTCCGATTGCTGCCGAGACAAGGGCTATGGCGGAGGAACTCCACGCCGATCCTATTGTGGCAATGCTCAATGGTGGCGACGACTACGAATTGCTCTTTACTGTGCCTTTGGAGATGAAGGATAAGGTGTTGCACTTCGGTGGAGTGGATGTTATTGGTCACATCACAAAGGGTGGCGCAGTGCTCGTAACACCCGAGGGTGGCGAGCTTCCTCTCACTGCTCCTGGCTTTGCGAGAAAATAGGGTAAAAAGAGATTTTTTTCAAGTCTTAATTTTCAATTCTCAATTTTATTCGTATATTTGCGGACTAATTTTGGGCACTTATGGAGTTACTTAGTGAATTTTGTATCCCTTTTAAGGGCTTGAAGGCGGGCGAACATCGCTTTGAGTTTAAGTTGGATAAGGCTTTTTTGGAGGCTATTGGCGATGAGGAACTCATTGATGTAGAGGCAGATGTGGAGGTCTTGATGACCAAATCGGCGCAGATGCTCACCTTTCAGTTTGCTATTGATGGCACGGCTTATGTTGAGTGCGATAGGTGCTTGGATGAACTCGAATACCCCGTAGAGGCTGACGACACTCTTTATGTGAAGTTCAGCGAAGAGGAGATAGAGTTCGATGGCGAGGTGATGTGGCTCAACCCAGCCGACGAAGAGTTGGATTTGTCGGGTTACATCTACGAGACACTCCTTCTTTCGCTCCCATACCAGAGGGTGCACGAGAGTTTGGAGGATTGCAATCAGGAGATGATCGCTCGTTTTAGGATTGTTAGCGAGGAGGAATTCGAGGAGATTGCAGCGCCCAAAGAGAACTCCCTTGCGGGTGGCGAAAATGGAGATGCACTTGCGGCTCTCAAACGCCAAATGGAAGAGAGTGAGAAAGGAAAAAAGAACGAATAAATAATAACTTATAAAACAACAATAAATTATGGCACATCCTAAACACAAGGTTTCGTCCACCAGAAGAGACAAACGCAGAACTCACTATGTTGCTGCTGTTCCTACCGTAGCAGTTTGCTCGAACTGCGGTTCGCCTGTTCAGTACCACCGTGTATGCCCCGAGTGTGGCTTCTATCGTGGTAAATTGGCAATCGAGAAAAAAGCTGAGTAAATCAAACTACGAGCGTGATGCGTAATCTTCGAGTAGGTGTTGATGCGATGGGTGGCGACTATGCTCCCGACGCAGTCATCAAGGGCGTTGTTGAGGCAATGCCTCTGCTCGATGAAAGTACCACCGTTGTTCTCTTTGGCGACAAGGAGGCAATCGAGAGGTGCTTGGAGGCAGAGGGCTATAAGGGTGAGAGAATCGAGATTGTGGCTACCACTGAGGTTATCACAATGAACGACCACCCCGCAAAGGCGTTTCAGGCAAAGCCCGATTCGAGTATCCGCAAGGGTTTCGAGTACCTCAAAGCTGGGAAGATTGATGGCATCGCAAGCGCTGGTTCGACTGGCGCAATGATGGCTGGCGCAATGTTTACGGTGGGTACCACCGAAGGTGTTATCCGCCCCGCAGTGTCGGCAGCTATCGCAAATGTTCGTGGAGGATATACGCTCCTGTTGGATGCTGGTCTGAATGTAGATTGCAAACCCGAGGTGCTCCACCAGTATGGCATTATGGGTAGCATCTATGCCAAAGACCTCTGGGGACTTAAAAATCCTAAGGTAGGTCTGCTCAACATCGGCGAGGAGGAGAGTAAGGGTAACGCTGCGGCAAAGGCAGCATACCAGATGCTTGCCCAGGAGAAGGATATCAACTTCGTGGGCAATATTGAGGGTAAGGACTTCTATCTCGGTAAAGCGGATGTCGTTGTGTGCGACGGCTTTATGGGTAATGTCCTCCTGAAACTCTCCGAGAGCCTCCGCTACATCGCAAAGGCACGCAAGATTGACGATGAGTTCCTCGATAATCTCAACTATGAGATTAAGGGTGGTACTCCTGCGTTGGGTGTGAATGATGTGGTGATTGTGGGTCACGGCTCCTCGACAGTATTGGCACTGAGGAATATGGTACATCAGACCGAGCTCAGTATCAAGTCGGGTTACGCAGAGGATATCCGCAAGGCATTTGCAGCAAGGAAAACTGCCGAGTAAGGCACAGGGTCTTGGAAGAGAAGACCGCTTGGTTCCATAGTTCAACGGATAGAACGACAGTTTCCTAAACTGTAAATCTGGGTTCGATTCCCGGTGGGACTACAAAGAGAGAGAAGAATGTTATTCATTCTTCTCTCTCTTTTTTGGCTTTTGGCTAATGTTTAACTCTCAACTTTCCACTAAATGAAAAAAAGAGCTGACCCGAAATAAAAGGTCAGCTCTGTAGTTGCTTAGTTAATCGTCATCTCATCAAGTAGATAGCCTGCGCCGCCAATCTTGTCGATTACGAACAGAACATAGCGGATATCGACCGAGATGTTGCGACAGATATCGGGATCGTAGTCCAAATCGCTCATTGTGCTGAGCCACGTGCGGTCGAAGTTGATACCCAGAAGTTCGCCCTTACCATTTATAATAGGACTGCCGCTATTGCCACCAGTGGTGTGGTTTTTGGCGAGGAATGCAACGGGCACTGTGTAGTGACCATTCATCTCCACACCCCAACGACCATACTCTTTCGAGGCATACAAGTCCCTAAGGCTCTGGGGAATATCGTAGTCGTAAATCTCTGGGTTGTCCTTCTCGATGATACCGTCGAGGGTGGTGTAGGGTTTGTGGTATATACCATCCGCAGCCTCATAACCAGCCACTGAGCCGTATGCCACACGGAGTGTGAGATTTGCATCAGGGTAGAATGTGCGCTCGGACTGATGTGCCATTTGACCACGCATATAGTTTTTGTAGAGTTCGGTAATCTCTTTATTCAGAGAGGTGTAGTGAGGTGCAATCTTCTCGGTGTAGAGTGCGTTGAAAGCATTGAGCATAGCTTTTGCGGGGTCAGACTCAAAGTCGTAGCCTGCAAGTCGTGCCTCTTTCAGGTCGGTAGCCGAAGTGATGCGTGAGGAGCCAAAGAGCCACTCTACGAAAGCCTCCACTGAACCACACTCTGCGAGCTTCTGGGTGTACCACTCGGGCACAAACTCGGGCGCAACATTCTCGCCAAACTCACGGAGCATTTCGACAGCAATGAGGCGGTCAATAGCGGGAGAGTAGTCCTTGTAGTGGGGCTCCACATCCTCGGCATAGAGCTTTTTGGTTGATGCAAGTCCCATAAGCTCAATGGCATAGATAGCCTCGTTGTAGTAGTCACGAGTGATTGCGTAGGGGAGGAGTTCGGCATATTTCGTGTGGAGCACGGGGAGCACACCCTCATACTCGGTGCCCGCTGCCCACTGTTCAAACTCAGCCTCGTATGCCTGTTTCTTTGCAACCGTAGCCCTGCGTGCCAAACCGAGGCTCTCGCCCTGCCACTTCTTCCACGCATTGGCAATGGATGCGTGTTTGGATGCATACATAATGCGTGTTGCTACATCTTTGCTCTGTGCCTCGGCGATGATGTCAAGACGGATAGTGCGGAGATGGATTTTGGCAGGGTTGGAGTGGTTGAGCGTGTAGTCGATAAAGTCGCTTGTTACATACTCACGAGTGCTACCAGGGAAACCATAGACAAATGTGAAGTCGCCCTCGGCAGCGCCTTTTGTGGAGATTGCAAAGTGGCGCTTGGGGGTGTAGGGCACATTCTCGGGCGAGTAGTCTGCGGGGTTGTTGTCCTTGTCGGCATAGATGCGGAAGACTGTGAAGTCACCCGTGTGACGAGGCCACATCCAGTTGTCCGTGTCGCCACCAAACTTACCAATGCTCGATGGGGGAGCACCTACGAGGCGAATATCCCTATACACCTGATATACAAAGAGGTAATACTTATTATTGTAGTAGAGGCTCTCGACGGAGGCAGAGTATTTGCCACCCTCCTCAGCCTCTTTGGCAATCTTTTCGATCTTCTCGCCAGCCTCCACACGGGAGGTTACATCCTCCATCTTTACGAGGAACGACACGGTAAGCCCAGGGTTGGGGAGTTCCTCAGCACGACTCATTGCCCAGAAGCCGTTTGTGAGGTAGTCGTGCTCCACACTGCTGTGCGCCTGAATCTGACCATAACCGCAGTGGTGGTTTGTGAAGAGCAGACCCTCAGCCGAAACGAGTTCGCCAGTACAACCCCTGCCAAAGAGCACAATGGCATCTTTGAGGGCAGCCTGATTGACGCTATAAATATCCTCGGCTGTGAGTTCAAACCCCTTTGCACGCATATCGTCTATGCGCTCGCCAATGAGTGAGGGGAGCCACATACCCTCATCGGCAAAGAGCCCGAGGGAGCCACAAAGGAGTGTTAGTGTTAAGAAAAACTTTTTCATAATAGGTTGATATAGTTTAGATTATACGAATTTTTCGAGTTCCACCCAAAGCCTTTGCACAGGTAGCCCCATAACATTGTAGAAGCTCCCCACGATGCCCGAGATTGCCACATAACCTATCCACTCTTGTATGCCGTAGGCGCCCGCTTTGTCATAGGGCTTGTAGGTGTCTATGTAGTGGTATATCTCCTCTTCGGTGAGCCCACGGAAGCGGACTTTGCTAACCGAAGAAAAACTCTCGCACTTACCTGTCGCACGGAGTGTCACGCCGGTCACAACCTCGTGTTCAGCGCCGGAGAGCAGGCGGAGCATACGAGCTGCATCCTCACGATCTTTTGGCTTACCGAGAATTTCGTCCGAGGCAATCACTACCGTATCGGCAGTGATGAGGATGTCGCCCTCCGTGAGTGTGTCGGCATAGGCGTCGCTCTTGATTTTCGAGAGATACTCTGCCACCTCTCCGAGGGGCATATCTGCTGGGAAGCACTCCTCGGCATCCCTGCCTTCGGTAATCTCAAAGGCGATACCACAGCCTGCCAGAAGTTCCCTGCGACGAGGCGACTTACTTGCAAGGAGTATGCGATGATTTTTGAGTCTATCTGTCAGTAACATAGGCTTTTATTTGATGTCGAAATTGAGCAATTCCTCGCCTTCCAAAGATGCCCTCAGTACATCGCCCTTCTTTACGGCTCCAACGCCCGAAGGGGTGCCTGTGAATATGTAGTCGCCCATTCGGAGGGTCATATAACGAGAGATGGAAGCGATGATTTTATCCACCGAGAAGAGCATATTTTTCACTTCGCCCACTTGTCGGAGTTCGCCATTAAGCGTCATCTCAAACCTCAAATCCTCCACCTTTTTGCCCATCTCAGTGAGAGAAATGAAGCGGGGCGATATGGCTGCCGAACGATCAAAACCCTTTGCACGCTCCCAGGGTAGTCCTTTGGCTATCGCCTCACGCTGGATGTCACGAGCCGTGAAGTCGATACCCAAACCCACTTCGTCGTAGTAACGGTGTGCGTAGCGCTCTTCGATGCACTTGCCCACACGGCAAATCTTCACCACGAGTTCTGTTTCGTAATCCACCTGTGAGGAGAATGAGGGGATGAAGAATGGGTCGTTGTTGCGCAGAAGCGATGTGTCGGGTTTGATGAAATAGAGAGGTTCGGCATCGGGCACACCGTTGTCGAACTCTTGGATGTGGTCGGCGTAGTTGCGACCTATGCAGATTATCTTCATTGTTCTAATTTACTTGTTTTTAAGCAGTTCCACCATACGACTTGCAAACCTGTCGGATGCACCTTCGCCACCGACTATGGTGTTAAGTTCGGCATAGTCTGACATCATTTTCTCGTGCTTGGAGCCGCCAGATATGATTTTTTGGAGCTCCTCGGAGGCGTTCTCTACGGTCATTTCGTGCTGTATGAGTTCTCGGACAACCTCCCGTTTCATAATGATGTTCACGAGCGAAATGAAGCCAATCTTCACGAAAGCCCTCGCCACACGGTAGGAGAACTCATCCATACGATAGCAAACCACCTCGGGTGTGCCGATGAGGGCTGTTTCGAGGGTTGCAGTACCCGAGCAAACAACTGCCACAGAGGAGTATTTCAGTAGTCCGTAGGTCTTGTCGGTCAGAACCTTAACTGGACTTTCGCCAAGCAAATTCTTGTACAACTCCTCGGGTTGCCACGACACGCCCGCCACTACAAATTGGTACTCTTTGTGTGCCTCGGCAAGAGAAGCCATAAAGTGCAGATTACGACCAATCTCACTTTTGCGTGAGCCTGCCAAGAGTGCCACAATGGGGCGTTCGTCAAGTCCATTCTCTCGTCTAAATGTGCTCTCCTCGGGGAGAACTGCGAGGGTCTGGGCTATGGAATCGACGATTGGGTTGCCCTCATAAATTGCATCGATGCCCTTCTCACGGAAATATTCCACCTCAAAGGGGAAGATGATGAAAAGTTTATCGACATACCTACGGATGCGTTCCACCCTGCGCTCCTTCCACGCCCATACTTTGGGAGAGATGTAATAGAAGGTGCGGATGCCTTGTGCGTGGGCGAACTTCGCCATCTTGAAGTTAAATCCAGGGTAGTCTATGCAGATGAGTACATCGGGCTTGTATGCCATCACATCCCTCTGACACTCCGAGAGTTGCGAGAGTATGGTGCGCAGGTTGCAGAGAATCTCTGATACGCCAAAAAAGGAGGTCTGGCGATAGTGTTTAGCAAGGTTTTCCTTGCCTCCTACTTCCGCCATACGATCACCACCCCAGAAGCGAAACTGAGCCTCGGGGTCGGCTTTCAGGAGTCCTTTCATTAGATTTGAGCCGTGCAAATCGCCACTCGCCTCGCCTGCAATTAAGTAGTACTTCATTCCTTTTTTTTTCTAACATCTTTTTTCGCACCTTTTTGTAAAAAGATGCGCTAAAAACTTTTAGTGTAGTCTTTGCTTTACACGATTTTACTCTCCCAAGAGGTCGGGGCGGAGGCGTTTGGTGCGCTCGTATGCCTGCTCCTCACGCCACGCCTCAATCTTTGCAAAGTTGCCAGAGGTGAGTACCTCGGGCACACGCCAGCCATTGAACTCGGCGGGGCGGGTGTAGATTGGGGGCGCAAGAAGGTTGTCTTGGAAAGAGTCTGTGAGTGCCGACTCCTCGTCGCCAATAGCACCAGGAAGAAGTCGCACAACACTATCGGCGATGATGGCTGCTGCAAGCTCGCCACCAGTGAGGACATAGTCGCCAACCGAGATTTCCCTTGTGATGAGGTGTTCACGGATGCGGTAGTCGATGCCCTTGTAGTGACCACAGAGGATGATGATATTGCCGAGCGTGGAGAGGCGATTTGCCTCCTGCTGGTTGTAGGTTATACCATCGGGTGAAGTAAAGATGATTTCGTCGTAGTCACGCTCGCTTTTGAGCTTCTCGATGAGGCGGAAGACTGGCTCCACCATCATTACCATACCTGCCTCACCACCAAATGGATAGTCATCCACCTGACCGTGCTTATAGGGGGTATAATCTCGGATGTTGTGTACAACGATTTCAGCGAGCCCCTTCTCCTGCGCACGACGCAAGATTGACTCATTGAGGGGCGAAGTCAGAAGGTCGGGTACGACCGTAAGGATGTCTATTCTCATAGTGTTGTATCTTTATTGAAACCACCATCGAGCACCTCCCCGATGAAGGGGTTGGAGCCCATCTCCTCGCCAAGTGTGGTGTCGCCACCGTGACCTGGGAATACCTTTACACCACCACCGAGGGGCAAAAGTTTCTCGATGATGCCACGCATAAGTTCGTCGTAGTCACCCCCTGGGAGGTCGGTGCGACCGATGCAACCTGCAAAGAGGGTGTCGCCCGAGATGAGGATGCCTGCATCGGCAATGTAGAGGCAGACGCCACCTCGGGAGTGACCAGCCGTGTGGATGACCTCCGCAGTGCTACTGCCAAAGGTGAGGGTTGTCTGCTCGGCAAGGTCAATTTCTGCCACAAGGTGGGGGATTGTGAAACCCATTGAGGCTCCATAGGCGGGCGCAGCTGTCAGAAGGTCGCTATCTGCCGAATGGAGTGCCAGAGGGATGTTGTAGGTACTCTTCACATACTCCACGCCACCCATATGGTCGGGGTGGGCGTGTGTGAGAATGGTTGCTATGGGTGTGAGCGAGTGCTCCGAGATGAAGTCCGTGAGTCTTTTGCGCTCAGCGTCAGTCACGCACGAGGGGTCGATGATGAGCGCCTCGCCACCTTCGCTCCACACAATGTAGGAGTTTGTGCCGAAGTGGTTGAATGTAAAACGAGCTATTTTGGTCATATCTGTAATATGTTACTACCTGTATTCATTATTTTAGGCAAATATAGTGAGTTTTTTTGAGAAATTTAGTACCTTTGTTTGATTAACTACACAAAGTATTTTATGGCAAGAAATAGACACCCTCGTTTGGAGGGATTGAAAATAACCTCTCTGGCAGCAGAGGGTAATGCGATGGGCAAGTGGAACGATATTGTAGTCTTTGTGCCTATGACTGTTCCGGGCGATGTTGTCAATGTGCAGATTCGCACCAAGCGTCGTCGCTATATGGAGGGATATGTGACTGAGTATGTAGAGCGTTCGCCCCTGAGGGTGGAGCCTTTCTGTGCCCACTTTGGCGTGTGTGGCGGTTGCAAATGGCAGAACATCCCATACAGCGAACAGATTGCCTTCAAGCAGCAACAGGTTGTCGATCAACTCACTCGCATTGGACACCTCGACCTGCCCGAAGTGAGCCCCATTCTCGGCTCAAAGAAGACCGACCATTACCGCAATAAACTCGAATTTACCTTCGCCCCCAAGCGTTGGAAGACCTATGAGGAGATCGCTCGTGGCGAGGAGATTGGCGATGTTCCCGCACTTGGTTTCCACATCCCATCGATGTTTGATAAGATTCTCGACATCGACTATTGCCACCTCCAACCTTCGCCCTCGAATGAAATTCGCAACGAGGTGCGCAGGTGGTGTATTGAGCACTCCTATCCATTCTACGATATCCGTCAGCACTCTGGCTTGATGCGTAATATTGTAATTCGCACCGCTTCAACGGGTGAGGTGATGGTTATTGTGGTCTTTGCTGTGGATGACAAGGAGCGCATTGAGGCTCTTATGGAGCACTTGAAGGTGACCTTCCCCGAGATTACTTCGCTTGTCTATATGATCAACGATAAACTCAATGACTCGCTCGGTGATAGGGAGCCAATTCTCTACTCGGGTCGTGACCATATCTTCGAGGAGATGGAGGGGCTTAAATTTAAGATTGGTCCCAAGTCGTTCTACCAAACTAACTCTGAGCAGGCATACGAACTCTATAAGGTAACTCGCAACTTCGCCGACCTTACGGGCGATGAGGTGGTCTATGACCTCTACACAGGTACGGGTACGATTGCTAACTTCGTGGCGTCGAAGGCAAAGAGTGTTGTGGGCGTGGAGTATGTCGAGGAGGCTATTGAGGATGCAAAGGTTAATTCGGCAATCAACAATATTGCCAATACGACCTTCTATGCGGGCGATATGAAGGATGTGATGAACGATGAGTTTGTGGAGCGCAATGGTCGCCCCGATGTGGTTATCCTCGACCCCCCAAGGGCGGGTGTTCACGAGGATGTTATTGCCACAATCCTTCGTGCAGCTCCCGAGAGAATTGTCTATGTGAGCTGCAACCCTGCAACTCAGGCTCGTGACTTGGCGTTGATGAACGACTACTATAAGGTTGTGGCTATCCAACCTGTGGATATGTTCCCCCACACCCACCACGTTGAGAATGTTGTAAAACTCATAAAACGATGAAACGACTTTTTGTTCTGCTTGTAGCACTTGTGGCATCCTTTTCGATGGTTGCTGAAAATACCATTGTGGAGAGTCCCGCAACCGATGCAGTCTATCGTCTGCCTATGGAGCGTGGCGTGGCTGTTGTGGCAAGGGCGCTGACGCCAGTTAATCTTGGTGTTTCTATGTCCCTCAATCAGATTGATTTCTGTGCTTGGGAACTCTCGGCAACACGCACAAGTGAGGTGGTGGCACCTCGTGAAGGTGTGGTGGAGAGTGTTGTGGGCGATGAGGTTGTGATTCTCCACCCCGATGGACTCTATACCAAATTGATGTTGGTGGAGGGTGTGTCGGTATCTGTGGGCGACAGGCTCGAAAAGGGCGATAAGGTTGGCTTGGCAAGCGCCTCCTCGAATGGCTCTTGGAGGGTGTGGATGGCAACCTATTACCTCGAAAGTAATCCCAACTATGGTACTCCTGCCCGCAATGGCAAGTATGAACACTTGGTGAAGTACATCAACCCCATCTTTACGACCAAGAGTAAGTGTAAAGTGATGCTCTTGGACGGCGGAGCTTACACTGTGAAGGCTCGCACTTGGTGCTGGTTCTGGGAGTAGGCAATGGGTGTGTATGACGGAGAGAAATAATAAAATTCCTACTACTATGGAGAAGAAAATGATATTGGAATATCGCCACTTTGAGGCTATTGGCGATATGGCAAAGGAGGATGTGGAACTTGTTGAGGCGGCAGAAAGGGCGTGTGGTAAGGCGGTAGCTACCTACTCCAACTTTCACGTTGGCGCAGCTGCAAGGCTCGAAAGTGGTAAGATTATCACGGGTAGTAATGTGGAGAGCGAGGTCTATCCCGCAGGTCTTTGTGCCGAGCGCACACTTCTCTACCACCATCAGGCCTCCACTCCCGAGGATCGCATCGTGGCTTTGGCTATCGCTTCCGACCCCAGCCACCGAGAGTGTTACCCTTGTGGTCAGTGCCGTCAGGTGCTCTACGATGTGGAGAAGCGCCAAGGTCATCCCTTCCGTATCATTATGAGTGGTGCGGGTACGGCTACCGTTGTGGAGAGGGCAAGCGACCTGCTCCCATTTACCTTTGAACTCTAATAATTAAGTATATACACATAATTCCAAACTACGAAATGTTTAAGAAACAAGACATACTCTACGAAGATAATCACATCATTGCTGTGAATAAGCACTCGGGCGATTTGGTGCAGTCCGACTCCGAGGGAACGCTCGGCTTGGAGGATGAAATCAAGGAGTTCATCAAGGTGCGTGACGAGAAACCCGGGGATGTGTTCCTCGGTGTGGTGCACAGAATTGATAGACCCGTGAGTGGTGTGGTAATCTTTGCTAAGACCAGCAAAGCCCTCGTGAGGCTCAATGAGATGGTGAGGGATAGGAAGATTGACAAACGCTACTGGGCTGTGTGTGAGGAGGCTCCCGAGGAGTTGGAGGGCACGCTCATTCACTTCATCACTCGTGATGGTAAGACCAATAAGGCTGTGGCATATAACTCCCAGAAGGGCGATGCAAAGCGTGCCGAACTGCGCTATAAGATGCTGGGCGGTAGTAAGAACTACAAACTCCTCGAAGTGGAACTTATCACAGGTCGCCACCATCAGATTCGTTGCCAGCTCTCGAAGGTGGGCTGCCCCATTAAGGGAGATCTTAAATATGGAGCAAAACGCTCAAATCAAGGAGGTGGTATTTCGCTCCACTCTCGCAGTGTGGAGTTCATACACCCTGTGAGGAAAGAGCCACTGAAAATTGTTGCGCCAGTTCCTATTGGCGACCCCCTCTGGTCTTTCTTTGAAGAATCTCAGTCATAGAAAAAAGAAAAAATTAGGGGGCGTGCAACATTTCGCCCCCTTTGTGCATCTATATAAGAAAGCGGACAAAACTACTACGACTATGAAACGCAAAATTAAGAACATCTTACTGAGTCTTGTGGGCTTCTCGGCAGCCCCCATCTTGACGGCTTGCTATGGCACCCCCTATGATTACTATGATCCCGACCAAGGAGAGGATTTTACCGAAGTGAAAGGCTATGTTGTCAATACCGAGTTGGAGCCAATCAAGGATATTGAGGTTGCGGTGAATGGTGCTGTAACGACCACAGATGAGGAGGGTTATTTCCACATTGCGACCCCCGACTATCCAATGTATCACAACCAGATGCTCCGTGCTGAGGATAAGGATGGAGAGGCTAATGGTGGTTATTATGGTTCTGTATATGTAGATGTTACAAGCGAGAATCACGAGCGTGTGAGTGTCGTGATGTCGAAGAAATAGACCCCAATAGCGCTTATGGCAAACATCAAAATAGGACTCCGCAAACGCCTTGCGCTCGGACTCTTTGCAAGCATCAAGCACGATATGGCTGAGAAGCACGAGTTGAGGGAGATTTTTTGGGAATCGACCTTGCGCTGCAACCTTAACTGTCGCCATTGCGGTAGTGATTGTCGTGCCTCATCGGCTACGCCCGATATGCCCATAGAGGATTTCTTGGGTGCGGTGGATAAAATTACGCCCAATGTCAATCCCAATAAGGTGATGGTTGTCATCACTGGTGGCGAGGCGCTATGTCGCAAAGACCTCGAAGTGGTTGGTAGGGAGCTCCACAAGCGTGGCTACCCTTGGGGAATTGTGACCAATGGTATGCTTCTCACGAAGGAGCGTATGCGTTCGCTCTTGGCTGCGGGCTTGCGCTCCATAACCCTCTCTATTGATGGTTTTGAGGAGCAGCACAATTACATTCGCCAAAACCCTAATAGTTGGAAAAATGCTATTCGTGCGCTCGATGTTATAACCTCTACGGAGGGTATTGCCTATGATGTTGTGACCTGCGTGAATAGGGATAATTATAGGCAACTTGCTGATTTTAAGGAATTTCTGATTGCACACGGCTGTAAGGCTTGGCGCTTGTTCACAATCTTCCCAGTGGGTAGGGCTGCCGATGATGAGGCGCTTCAACTTCCTTCGGAGGAGTATCGTGGGCTGATGGATTTTATTGAGGCTACTCGCAAGGAGGGGCGCATCAAGTGTAACTACGCCTGTGAGGGCTTCCTCGGAGGTTATGAGGCTGAGGTTAGGGATAATTTCTTTGGCTGTATGGCGGGCGTTGGTATTGTGGGCATCAAGATTGATGGCGCAATATCGGGCTGTACGAGCATTCGTGCGAGCTTCGATCAGGGCAATATCTACACCGACAATATCTGGGATGTTTGGCAAAATCGCTTTGAGCCCTTCCGTAATCGCCAGTGGGCACGCAAGGGTAAATGTAAGGATTGTAAAGTGTGGAAATTCTGCGAGGGCAATGGTATGCACCTCTATGACGATAATCACGAGCTATTACATTGTAACTACCAGAGGCTGTGCGAGTAATATTGGAGCAGAAGCCCGGAGATCTGATAAACTGGCGCTTTGTGAGGGCTTATATCTTGTCGTGCTGCCAAGCGCCCGAGGATTCCAAGCGTGAGGTAGTAGAGAGTATGGAGGAGTTTCGTAAATTGTCCCTTCACTATCTTGGAGAGGATGTAGAGTTCAAGAACTACTCCATAGCTGAGATGGCGGCACAGTGCTATATGACCCCTGTGACTTTCAAGCGCAAATTCTTGCAAATCTATGGCGAGCCACCCCATCGGTGGCTTCTCAAACAACGCCTCGGTCACGCATCCCGACTGCTGAAATATACCTCACTGAGCATAAAGGAGATTTGCTATCGATGCGATTTTTCCACACCCTCCAACTTTTCGAGGGCGTTCAAGTGTGCCTATAAATGTACGCCAGAGGAGTATCGTGCAAGAGATTTCGGTGAAGGTACAGTAACTTGCCTTTCTGTGAGCTTCACGCCAAATCCCAATCCTGACATCTCTACACTTATGGGTACATTTGAGGGTGTGGCTCCTTTTGATATTATCGACTTTCAGACCTATCCTCTCGGTCAGAAACACATAAAACAAGGAAAGACAATCCTTTTGTCGGCAAAGAGGCGTTATGAAAAGTAGTGAGTTGATGGTTGTGGTGCGTAGGGCAACGAGTGTAGATGCCGAGATTATTGCCCAGGCGGTGGCTATGGCTATTGGCGATGAAAGTGCGCTTAGGGCATATTGTGGCGATGATTACCTGGCGGTGCTGGGAGAGATTGCCTACCGGAAGGGTACACAGTATAGTTGGGAGCGTGCGCTCGTTGCGGAGGTTAATGGTGTCGTTGCGGGGGCGATTGTGGGCTACGATGGCGCAGAGTTGCAGCAATTGAGAGAGGGGACTTTTGAGGTTCTGAGGGAACTTGTTGGGCGCACCCCCAATATTGTCGATGAAACCGAGGCGGGCGAATACTACCTCGACTCGGTGGGTATCCTGCCCCAATTTCGTGGGCTGGGAGTGGGACGCAAGTTGGTAGATAGCTTCTGTCAAAAGGTCTTTGAGGAGGGGCATAGATGTGTGGGCTTGATTGTCGATTTTGCCAATCCCACAGCAGAGAGCCTCTACGCTTCATTGGGTTTTGTGCGTAAGAATCCCTGCACCTTTTTTCACCACCAGATGTGGCACTTACAGCGAGAAGCGTAGAGTGGTGGCTCTACATAAAAACACGAGTGGCGCATCTTGTTATCATTCAAGATGCGCCACTCGGCATTTTCTTATCTCTCCACTCCTTCTCCACACAGCTCGGAGCGTACGGGTAGGGTGGGGGTTATTGAATCTCCACTCTCATCTCTTCAAGCTCCTCGGCTTTGATGTGCATAATCTCGCCTTCGTGCTCCACAACAAGGTCACCATTCTCCTTGATGGTTCGCTCAATCAGGCGGCGTTGTGCAAGGCGCACACCACTATCGATCTTCTCTTGAAGTTGTTGAAGTTCCAAATCGCTCATAATTCCATAATTTTTTGGTACGACTCAGGCTCCAAAACCTCCTTCACGGTATCGCCTGTTCCCCAAGCGATGCGCTTAACCTCATTGGTGCCACTATTGTCATAGATGGTCCAGAAGTCACAGGAGTGCATATAAAGAGCCTTAAAGTTGCGGATGCCACTATCATAACGACGACGGATGACATCCTCTGGAATGTTGTGTCCACCCTCTGCCACACGAGTTGCCACCCTTTCGATTGCTAATTCTGGCGATGGGAGCCAGAAGAAAAGCGAGGTCACAAAGTAATTCTTGGCGTGTGCCTTCTCGATGAACTGTGTGTAGGAGCGTGATGCGAGGGTTGTCTCGAAGGCAAAATCCTCATCTTGGCTCAGTAGGTCCTCCATACGCTGGAGCATAATCCTTCCCGCCTCGATAGCCATACGCTCTTGGTTAAATGGCGAAAGACCCTTGGCGATTTCGTCGGCATTGACGAACTCACGACAATCGAGCATTTCGGGCAACATCGTATAGGAAGCAGTGGTTTTTCCTGCTCCGTTGCAACCAGCTATGATGTAGAGTTTTCGCATATTAAGTGCAAATATAATACTTTTTCTGCAAATCTTGCGCCTAATGCAAAAGAAAACACCCATTCCTTGCGACAAAGCCGAATGGAATGGGTGTTGTTGGTCTGTATGGTACCTTAGTGTTTCCTCTCTGCCAAAAAGTCGCACATCATTTCAAGAGAGGTGCGATAGGGGCTCTCGTCGTGGTGGGCAAGTGCCTCTTTTGCCTTGGCAATATACTCTGCCATAATCGCTTCTGCTCGTTCAATACCTTTGTGGGCGATAATCTGCTCACGAATTTGGGCAATGGCTTCATCGTCAGCCTTGCCCACAAGCGCTCTAATGGTGCTCTGCTCCTCGGGACTCATATCTTCGAGCGCCTCCAAGAGTGGAAGAGTGATTTTGTGCTCACGAAGGTCGGCACACATTGGTTTGCCGGTCTGGTCGGTGGCTGCGTAATCGAGAATGTCATCTTTGATTTGGAAAGCCATACCAATATTACGACCAAACTCATAGGCTGCATCGACCTCCTTGGCGGGAGCCTTCACTGCAACTGCGCCCACACCACAGCCGATGGCGAGGAGTGAGGCGGTCTTTTTGTCGATAATATCGTAGTATTTCTCGTGGGTCATACCGAGCGTTTTGGTCTGCTCATCTTGGATAACCTCGCCCTCACAGAGCCATTTGATGGAGTGGGATACATAGGTGAGAATGTCAAATTCAAGACTCTCCATACCGAGCTCAAAGATGCGAGAGAGGATGAAATCGCCCGTAAGAATGGCATTGCGACGACCAAATTGCTCGTTGATTGACGCCTTGCCGTGACGCACATCTGCACGGTCAATCACATCGTCGTGTACGAGCGAGGCGGTGTGGATGAGCTCAATGAGCGAAGCCGAGAGCAATACTCTCTTGCCGAAAGCCTTGCCACCTGACAGAAGTTTAGCCCACAACATTACGAGCGTTGGGCGCACACCCTTACCTCTATTTTCAAAGATATATTTCAGAATGTCATCGAAGTAGCGACTCTCTGAGTGGAGTGCCTCACGCAAGAAACCCTCGTATGCAGCCATTTCATCGGCAATGGGAGCCTTTATCGCTTCGAGTGTTGTAGGTCGTTTTTCCATCTCTCTTTTTTATGATTTGGGTAGCAAATGTTGTGCAAAGATACCGATTAAATTTTCAATTTCCAATTTCCCTCCACTCATACTCTGTACCCTCGGAGGATATGCGCACGCACAAATATTCTGGGTCGGATACCTCATCACGGAGTGTGCCCACGATGGTGTAGCGCACACCATCGAATGTGAGATCTTCACGATGATGGTCGTGACCTTGCAAGCAGAGCAGGATGTTGTTCTTGGCGAAGAGCTCAATGAGTGCCATCGTTTCATCATAGGGGTAGTTGCCCGAGGTTACTTGTGAATTGTCGGTGTAGAAAATGTTTGTGTGAGTGATGATTATGCAGTGACGATAGGTGTTGCGCTGCTGGGGCAGGAACCCCCTGAGCCATTCCATTTGGAGCGAACCGAGGGTGCCATTTGCCGAGTCGAGCGAGATGAAAAGGTCTTTGCCCGAAGGGTGTGTGACCTCAAACCAATAGACCGAAGGACCTACCTCCTCCCTGAACTTATCCCACTGTGAGAAATATGTGTCGTGGTTGCCCAAAACGGAGAGAATGGGCACATCTTTCTCGGGGTCTTTGGGTGCGATTGCTTCGGCATATATGGGCATACAGTTTAGTCTGTCTATGCAGTCGCCCAATACAAGACCAAAACTTGCCAAAGGGTCGCTTCGCAAGTCGGCTACAAAAGAGCTGAGGTTATTGGTTGTGCCACCGATGTGGGGGTCGGTGCAGACATAGAAAAGATAACTATCCGCCGCCTCAATCTGTGCAATGGGTTTGCCGCCGTGGAGGTCGAAACTCTGTTCAAAGCGCTTGTTGACAATATCGCCAGTGGGGACAAAGAAACCCTTGAAATCCACCTTGTCGCATCCTACGAACAAAATGATTGCTCCCAAGATGCCTATTTTTCTACTTACCATCTGTAACATACGCCGAAGTTTGCATAAAATTGATAAAATGTACTCGAAATGTGGAATACGCCTGTTGGCTTGTAGCTTGCACCAAGCATTACACCTATCTTCTCGGAGGGGTACCACCATCCGTCGATGTAGAGCGAGGGCTGGTAGTGACGGTCCAAATCGAAGTTGCGACAGTTGGTAAGGGCAATTTTCAGCGCCCAATCATCGAGTTTGGGCAGGCAACTTACACCAAACTCATAGAGAAGATTGAATGGCTCTGTGAGTAGAGTGGATGAGCCTTGTAGTGTGCGGAAGTAGTAGCCAACCGTTGCAAAAAGGTGGGAAGTGGTAAGTCCCACGCCTATGCCCAGCGCACAGGTTTGTATGCTTTGAAGGGTGGTGTAGTGCGCAAGAGCCTCCACTTGTAAGTCGCCAAACTCTAATTTGTGATGATAGGAGGGGCGCACTTCGGCAACAAAACGCTCATAGGTGTTCTGTTGAAAGCCGCCTTCGAGGGCAAAATGTTCGCTAAATGTGTGCTGTGCCTCCAATGATATGGCAGAAAAATTGCCAAATGTTTCATTGTATCCCCCTCTCACACCAACTAAAATTGACCCCTCTTGGGCAAATGTTGCGCCCGCAATGCAGAGCAGCAACAATGTAAGAGTGTATCGTTTTACCTGTTTCATTCTCTTTTTTTGTTTTTGTTGATAGGCGAAGGTACGGATAATGTGCAAAGGGAACAAATAATTTGACACTTTTTTGTATCCCCAATCTCGGGATGGATGCACTTATTTTAGGGTGCTTAATATATACCTATATATTATATAGAGGGAGCGAGTGGGGTGGTGTGGTGTGATTGTAAAAACCCAATGTTAAGCAAATGTTAAAAGTGAAAATCGCCCAAAAACATAAAATGCGCATACAGAGGAGTTTATAAAATTTCTTAAAAAATACCCTGAAAATTTTTTGGAGAAACGCTTGCAGGATTGAAAAAAGTCGCTACCTTTGCATCCGCTTTCAAGAAATAATGAAAGCACACGAGTTCTGAGAAATAATTGAAACGAAAAATTTTTTCAAAAAAATGTTGAGAAAATTTGGAAGTTCAAAAAAAGTCCTTACCTTTGCAGTCCGCTTTGAAAGATAAGTGGCGTGACAAATCGCAAGGATGAATCACGAACAATATGTTCTTTGAAGTAATGAAGCAGCTAAATACGTTCAAAAATATTCAAGGTTTTTGAATTCAATGCCTTTGAGAAACAAGCCAAGATATTAACAAAACTTTTTTTACAAT
>JAGCJH010000072.1 GCA_017648105.1 Tidjanibacter sp. | reverse complement strand
TCACGCTCCTCCAAACGCTCGCCCACGCAGTAGATGGGGGTAAGACCGTTTGCATAAGCCTGCTCCATCTTCTTGTTGAGGGTCTCGCTGGTCTCGCCGTAGTACTCCCTGCGCTCGCTGTGACCGAGGATTACATACTCAATACCGAGCGAAGCGAGCATTGCTGCGCTAACCTCGCCAGTGTAGGCACCTTTTGCCTCTGCTGCACAGTTCTGTGCGCCAACAGCTACACGGGTACCCTTTGCAGCCTCAGCAACCTGCGAGAGGTGGGTGAAGGGAGGGCACACGATGAAGTTTACACACTCGCAAACCTCTGCGCTCTGTGCAATTACATTTTTAACTAACTCCAAACCTTCTGCGGGGGTGGTGTTCATCTTCCAGTTACCCGCTACAATCTTTTTACGCATAATTTTTTAGTCTACCGTCTACCGTCCACAGTCCACCGTCTACCGTCGATAGCGTATGGGGATAGACAAATTATTGTTAAATGTTAAATAGTTATTTTGTTTTGCCGTTTGTTAGGTATGTTATCAAGCTATGAATGTTTGCGGCAATGCGTTCACAATCATTACGCAGAACATACACTTTCGAATTGTCAACCTGAAATAGGTCCATTATCAAATAGAGCATACTCCTACTTGTGTGCGTCTTGCCACACTCGTAAATCTTCAAATCTCTTCATCGTCGGTTGACGGTTGACGGTTGTCGGTCGACAAAGTTAAACTGTGGGCTCGACCCACTGTTTGACTTCATCCATAGTAGGATTTTTGAGTCCGAGTTTGTTCTTCTTATTGAAGCCACAGAGGTCATTGAAGAGTTTGCCTGCGGAGAGCTTTTGGAGCATCTCTACTTTTACGAAACTCATCTTTTGCAATACGGGAATCCACTCTGCGGGGATGCCTTTGGCAATATACTTCTCGTCGCTATCCTTCTGTGTGCCCTTTTCGGGTTTCATCTGGGGGAAGAGGAGCACATCCTGAATGGTCTGCTGACCAGTCATAAACATTGTGAGGCGGTCGATACCGATACCCATACCCGAGCAGGTAGGCATACCATACTCCAATGCCCTCACGAAGTCCATATCAATGAACATTGCCTCGTCGTCGCCCTTCTCGGAGAGGCGCAACTGCTCTTGGAAGCGCTCATACTGGTCGATGGGGTCGTTGAGCTCCGAGTAGGCATTGCAGAGTTCCTTACCATTCACGAAGAGCTCGAAACGCTCCGTAAGGTCGGGATTGTTGCGGTGACGCTTGCACAAGGGGGACATCTCGATGGGATAGTCGGTGATGAAGGTGGGCTGGATGAGGTGCTCCTCGCAGTAGGTGCCGAAGATTGCGTCAATCAGCTTACCTTTACCCATAGTTTCGTCAATCTCCACATTGAGCCTTACGCAAGCCTCACGAAGCTGCTCCTCGCTCTGACCAGTGATGTCGTAACCTGTCTTCTCCTTGATTGCATCGGTCATCGAGAGGCGACGGAAGGGAGCTTTGAAGGAGATGGTGTTGCCTGCGATGTTCACTTCGTCGGTGCCATTCACAGCCACGCAGACCTTCTCCAACATCTTCTCCGTGAACTCCATCATCCAGAAGTAGTCCTTGAAGGGGACATAGATCTCCATACAGGTGAACTCGGGGTTGTGGGTACGGTCCATACCCTCGTTGCGGAAGTTGCGGGAGAACTCATAGACACCATTGAAACCACCCACGATGAGGCGTTTGAGGTAGAGCTCATTTGCAATACGGAGGTAGAGATCCGTGTCGAGCGAGTTGTGGTGTGTGATGAAGGGGCGTGCTGCTGCACCACCGGGGATGGGCTGCAATACGGGGGTATCCACCTCCAAGCAACCTGCCTCGTTGAAATACTCCCTCATAGTGTTCATAATCTTCGCCCTCTTGACGAAAACCTCCTTCACGTGGGGGTTTACAATCAAATCAACATACCTCTGACGATACCTCTGCTCGGGATCGGTGAAGGCGTCGAATACCTGACCGTCTTTCTCCTTCACGATGGGGAGGGGTCGGATGCTCTTGGAGAGGATTGTGAACTCTTTGCAGTGTACCGAGAGCTCGCCGGTCTGTGTGATGAAGGCATAGCCACGCACACCGATGATGTCGCCAATGTCGAGCAACTTTTTGAATACGGTGTTGTAGAGTGTGGTGTCGCCCTCGGGGCACACATCGTCACGGCGGATGTACACCTGAATACGACCAGTGTGGTCTTGGAGCTCAAAGAAGGAGGCGCTACCCATAATACGACGACTCATCAGACGACCAGCAATGGTGATGTCTGCGAAGTTGCCTGCCTCGGGGTTGAACTCTGCGGCAATCTGCCCTGCGGTGGCAGTCACATCGTAGCGTGCTGCGGGGTAGGGATCGATGCCCAAATCACGCAACGCCTGCAACGAAGCCCTGCGCTGAATTTCCTGTTCGGAAAGATTGAGGTTACTCATTATTCTTTATGTATTTAGTCGATATTTTCCCAATTAACCCACAAAAATACGACATATAATTGAGAATTGAAAATTGCGAATTGCGAATTGCGAGTTTTTGGTGCTTTTTATAGTAGGACGGAGTTTGTGTGTCGATGGCATTGTTTATCAAGAGATTTGTTAAACTTGGATTTTTGATATGGTTTTCACCCCTGTGGAATAGTTGTGTGATTTGGTTTGCGCAAATTTTCTCAACTTTTCAACTTCCAACTTTCTACTTTCCACTCTTAAATACTATCTTTGCACCTAACTTAGTTAGGTTTGAAATTTGTAATTAGGTTTTTTTGTATGAAATCCATCAAAGAGATATTTGTTATTGGCAAGGGTCCTTCGAGTAGTCACACGATGGGTCCCAAGAAAGCGTCGCTTCACTTCCTCGGTTTGCATCCCGAGGCGACATCGTTTCGTGTAACTCTCTATGGCTCGTTGGCGGCAACGGGTAAGGGTCACCTTACGGATGAGGCTATCAAGGAGGTATTTGCAGAGTCGGCACCCGTAGAGATTGTGTGGCGCCCCCAAGAGTTTTTGCCCTTCCACCCCAATGCGATGAAGTTTGAGTCGCTCGACTCGGTGGGGGAGGTTACCGACAGTCTTGTGATTTATAGTATCGGTGGCGGCAGCATTGTCTGTGAGGGCGAGGAGAATAGCACGGTGGGTGATATCTACCCATTGACTACGATGACCGAGATTATGGATTGGTGCAACAAGACGGGTCGCTCCTATTGGGAGTATGTTTTTGAGCACGAGGGCGAGGATATCAAATATTTCCTCATCAATGTGTGGCGCCATATGTGCTTGGCTGTGGAGAATGGTCTTGCAAATGAGGGTGTGCTGCCTGGTCCCCTGAACTTGCGTCGTAAGGCTGCGAGCTACTATGTGCGCTCACGAGGTTATAAGGACAACCTCCGCACACGAGGTTTGCTGTTTGCCTATGCATTGGCTGTGAGCGAGGAGAATGCTTCGGGTGGCACGATTGTCACCGCCCCCACTTGTGGCTCGTGTGGCATCATTCCTGCGGTTTTGTACCACTTGCAGCAGGAGTATGACTTCTCGGACACCCAAGTAGTGCGTGCGCTCGCAACAGCGGGTCTTGTGGGCACTATTGTGAAGGCAAACGCTTCGGTGTCGGGTGCAGAGGTGGGCTGTCAGGGCGAGGTAGGCGTTGCTTGTGCAATGGCTGCTGCGGCTGCAAGCCAACTGATGGGTGGCTCCCCCGCACAGATTGAGTATGCTGCCGAAATGGCGCTCGAACACCACCTCGGTATGACCTGTGACCCTATGTGTGGACTTGTGCAGATTCCCTGCATTGAGCGTAACGCAATGGCTGCTGCGAGGGCAATCGACGCACAAATCTACTCCTTCTACACCGATGGTGCCCACCGTGTGCCTTTCGATGGTGTTGTGAAGGTTATGAAGCGCACGGGTCACGACCTTCCCTCCTTGTATAAGGAGACCTCCGAGGGTGGTCTTGGTAAGTTGAAGATATAAACGATTGTGCCCGAAGGACAGGTTGAGGTCTGTTCCGCCGGTTGATATAAAACGAGAGCGCCACTCGAAATCTGAGTGGCGCTCTCGTTTTATCACTTATTCTACTCGAATTTGTAACCTTCGATGTAGTTGGTGTAGTTGGTCCAGTTGTAGGCATTTTTGTAGGCATCAACGCTTGCTTCTGGCACATAGATTTTGCGTGTGCTGGCGTTGTTGTAGAATACAAAACCATTGCCTGCCGAGGGGGGTGTTGTGGGCTTACAATAGACGCTCGAAAGTGCATAGCAGCAGTAGAATGCGTATGCTCCGATAGAGGTAACACTCTTGGGAATGGTTACGCTTGTGAGCTTTGTGCAGAAGTAGAAGGCATATTTGCCAATACTTGTCACGCCCTCGGGGAGGATGATGCTTGTTACATTGGTGTTGTAGTAGAAGGCATTGTCGCCAACTGTTGTGATGTTTTTGTCAAACTTGATAACCCAGCACTCTTTGTCCGCATCGTAGGAGTTGGATTGGATGGTTGCCCCCAACGCTGCGCTCGAATATGGAATGGAGGGTGAAGTTGTGCTACCATTGGTGTACCATATCTCGTTGGTGTCGGGTTGGGACAACTCGAACTCTGCCTTCAAAGCCTTCATAGGCAACATATCGGTGCGAGTGATGACTACGGGGTTGCTGGTTGCTTTCTTGTAGGTTGCGCCCGAGGTGTTGATTGCAGTGATTGTGATACCGCTTGTGAAGGTCGTCTCTGGAAGTGCAAACCAAAACTCGGTGGCACTCTCGGCAGTTGTACCAATTGTTATACCCTTGCCACAATCAATAGTCACAGAGCCGGTTGCATCCTCTGCCATTGCAACAGAGGGTGTGCCACCATAGGAGGCAGTTATGTTGGCAGCGCCTGCAATCTTCTCGCCCGCATTGCCTTTCAGGGTTATGCGCTTTACGGTTTCGCCGTTGGGATTGTAGAGCTTGATAAGCAAATAGCCGCAAGCGTTCTTGAAGTAGATTCTGCCATCGCTTGCATTCTTGCCGACTGCCACTAATGTTGTTGCCCCCTTGCCAAAGGAGTCCTCTGCATAGAGCTGTGTGGCGGGCAACTCTACCGAGATGGTTTCGTCGTTGTTGATTGCAGTCTGGGCGTTGTAGGGATATACGCCATAGGTGGTACTGAGTGCCGAACTTGTGCCTGTTGCTACGGCATTGAACTCTCCGCCTTTCTCACCTGTGGAGCCTGCGAAACTATATTTACTATTGTAGGTATTTGCATCGAAAAAAGAGATTTCATCGCCTTCGTGCCAGTAGATGTGTTTGTAGTTCTCTGCATATACTCGATTGATAGACGCCGAGGTATCGATGGAGGCGTAGATTGTGCGACCCTCGCCGCTGATGTTGTAGTCGTTGTTCTGTGTGCATCCACAGAGTGCAACGAAAAGTGTGAGGAGTATGATTTTTTTCATAACTGTGTTCTTGTTGTTGGGATTACCACTCTTGTTCGTCGAAGAGAATGCCAAGTTGTTCGATATTCTCGGAGATGGCGATGCCTTGTTCTACTTCCAGAAAATACACCTCTATTGCTGGGGCGAGGTAGCCTTTCTTCTTCATAATTTCCATTTCTAAACCATCTGTTGTGCGCCTGTTCGCACTATATCCTTTATTAACTAACCGTAAATGCAACTATTGATTCTTTCATTATTGGCTCAAAAGAGCGCGCAAAGGTATATAAATTTTTGATAGATTTT
>JAGCJH010000071.1 GCA_017648105.1 Tidjanibacter sp. | reverse complement strand
TGCCAGTGAGTCGAAGCGATACTGGGCAGGCTCGAAACTCGTCAGTCTATAACTCTTACGCAGGTGGTAGCGTCCCATCTTCATTGAGAGGGTATCCACAGCATTATCCTTCAAGAGCTCGATGCGACCCTCGGCGAACTCTGGGGTGATGGTGGGGAATGCCACCCTGCAACCCTCCGCAACATCCACCTCCACAACGAGGTCGAAGTGGTCGCCAATGAGCACACTCTGGGGCTCGAACTTAGCCTCAACAACCCTTCCATCCTCCTCGGCATAGGTCGTCACAACGCACACGAGCGCCAAAGCAAGCGACAACATATATTTACCTAAGGTTCTCATCTATCGTCTTTTGAACAATTTTATCAACTCTTTCACATAGTCCTCCTCGGTGGTCACATCGGCGTGGTCAATCCTCACCCTCGAAAGCACCATATCCATCTTCTCGTGGCGCTCCTGCCAGTGGCGTGCGTAGTGTTGCCTAACGCTCTTCGAGGAGGTATCAACCCACACCCTCTCGCCACTCTCCGAGTCGGTCATCTCCACCAAGCCCACATCGGGCAAACTCGCATCCCTCTCATCATAGACCTTCACAGCCACGATGTCGTGTTTGCGGGAGGCGATACCCAAGACCTGTTGGAGTCGTTCATCCTCGCCCTCGGGGCTATCGAAGTCACTCATCAGGAAGGTTGTGCTCCTCTTTTTCAAGACGCTTGTGAGGTACTCTACGGGCGCCACGAGTGAGGTACCCCTACTCTCGGGCTCAAATTCCAAGAGTGTACTGATAATTCTCAGGATATGTGAGCGCCCCTTCTTGGGAGGAATGAACTTCTCTACCCTATCGCTAAACAGCAAGCAACCGACCTTGTCGTTATTCTGAGCTGCTGAGAATGCCAAAACCGCAGCAATCTCCGTCATAACCGTGCGCTTATCCCTCTCGCCCGAGCCGAAAGTGCCCGAGCCACTGACATCCACAAGGAGCATCATCGTGAGTTCCCTCTCCTCCTCGTAAATCTTGATGTGGGGTTTGCGTGTGCGAGCCGTGACATTCCAGTCAATATCCCTCACATCGTCGCCCGCACGATACTCCCTAACCTCACTGAACGCCACACCTCTGCCACGGAACGCACTATGGTAGTGTCCCGCAAAGATGTCGTTCGAGAGCCCACGAGTCTTAATCTCTATCCTGCGAACTTGTTTGAGTATGTCTGCCGTGTCACGCATATTTTTCTTTGTCTAACGACTTTTTTCTTGGATGCTTTTAGTATATACTTTGCTCTACTTTAAGGGCTCTAAGGACTTTAAGGGCTTTAATGACCTTATTGCCCCTAACACCCCCAACAATCCATCATCGCCCAATCCACGAGAGGGGCTCGCCATTAGGGCACTTCAACAGAGTTGAGAATCTCAGTAATAATCTCCTCCGTTGTGATATTCTCTGCCTCAGCCTCATACGACAAGCCGATGCGATGGCGGAGAACATCGTGGCACATAGCCCTCACATCCTCGGGGATAACATAGCCCCTATGTTTGATGAATGCGTATGCCTTCGACGCCTTTGCCAAAGCAATACTTGCACGGGGCGATGCTCCATAGGCAATCATAGGCGAGAGTTTCGAGAGTCCATACTCGGCAGGCTCCCTCGTTGCGAAGATGATATCCACGATATACTTCTCAATCTTCTCATCCATATAGACATCGCTCACAACCTTACGAGCCCTCACGATATCCTCGGGAGTGATGACCTTATGCACCTCAGGCAGACCCTCGCCTGCGAGGTTGAGCCTCACAATATCCCTCTCCTCCTGACGCTTGGGGTAGGAGATTTTGGCTTTGAGCATAAACCTATCAACCTGAGCCTCCGGCAGAGGATAGGTACCCTCCTGCTCAATGGGGTTCTGGGTTGCCATAACCAAGAAGGGCTCGGGGAGTGCAAAAGTCTCGTCGCCAATGGTCACTTGGCGCTCCTGCATAGCCTCCAAAAGTGCGCTCTGCACCTTTGCGGGCGAACGGTTAATCTCATCCGCCAATACGAAATTTGCAAAGATGGGACCTTTTTTTACGGTGAACTCTTCGTTCTTCTGCGAGTAAATAAGAGTACCTACAAGGTCGGCAGGCAGCAGGTCGGGAGTGAACTGCACACGGCTAAACTTGGCATCCACAGCCTGCGACAGAGTGGTAATCGCCAGAGTCTTCGCCAAACCGGGTACGCCCTCCAACAAAATATGTCCGCCCGTGAGCAGACCAATCATAAGCGTATCCACCAGATGGCGCTGACCAACAATCACACGACCCATCTCCATCGACAGCGAGTCCACAAAAAGACTCTCCTTCTCGATACGCTCGTTAAGTTCCTTAATATTAACTACTTCGCTCATATATCAGTGGTTTTTATATAAATTCCTTGACTCTCTACGCAGGCTCTTTATCGCCACGCACTCCATACTAAACGGATATCTTTACAAAGTTAGTCTTTTCTTTGCGACTTTTTATAAAAAGTCGCCCAAAAATTTTCAGTGCAGACTCTACTCTTCTCATTACAAAAATCGGATGAGTGCAAGGCATAGACGTAACGCCTCTTTTGTGAGGGTGGCTCTACCGAAACTTTCGAGTGAAATCATTACCCACAAAAAAAGGTCACAGAATCGGATGAGTTCTAGGCACACAAGAAAACCACCTCCGCAGTTTACTCTCGTAAATGAGGAGGTGGTTTATCGCAGTGTAACGACGAAATCGCCGATTATCTGACCTTTTTCGTTATGCTTTTTTAGAAGCGCCAGTCTTAACTGCCGCTACCTTCGCACCCGAAGTCTTAGCGGTGCTCTTGGGAGCTTTGGGAGTTGCGGGCTTCTTTGCAGCAGGTTTCTCTGCTACTACGGGAGCCTCAGCACCCTCTGCTACAACCTCAGCGTCCTGTGCCTTTTTAGCACGGCTACGACGGGTCTTAGGAGCTGCTGCCTTGGGAGTTGCACCCTCTACATAGGTCTCGTTGAAATCTACGAGCTCGATGATACACATCTCAGCTGCGTCACCTACACGGAAACCAGTGTGGAGAATACGAGTGTAACCACCGGGACGATCAGCAATCTTAGGAGCTACTACACGGAACAACTCAGTGGTAGCAAATTTGTCTTTCAAGTAGCTGAAAACAACACGACGCTGGTGGGTGGTGTCCTCTTTCGATTTGGTAATGATGGGCTCAACAAATTTTTTCAGAGCCTTTGCTTTTGCCACAGTGGTCTCGATGCGCTTGTGAAGAATAAGGCTTGCAGCCATATTCGACATCAATGCTTTGCGGTGCGAAGCCTGACGACCAAGGTGGTTTACTTTTTTATTGTGTCTCATAAGTTAATGTTTCTTTTTGTGGGTTATTCCTTGTCCAACTTATAGGGCGTAACATCCATACCAAAGTGGAGATTCAAAGATGCCAAGAGATCGTCCAACTCGGTGAGCGACTTCTTACCGAAGTTACGGAACTTCAACAAGTCGTTGCGGTTGTAACGAACCAAGTCGCCAATAGTATCTACCTCGGCAGCCTTCAAGCAATTGAGGGCACGAACCGAAAGATCCTGATCGGAGAGTTTGGTCTTCAAGAGCTGACGCATATGCAATACGCTCTCGTCGAACTCCTCGGTGGGCGAAGTCTCCTCCATATTGAGGGTAATCTTCTCGTCGGAGAAGAGCATCAAGTGGTGGATGAGAATCTTAGCAGCCTCTTTCAAAGCCTCTTTGGGATGAACCGAACCGTCGGTAGTAACCTCGATGTTGAGCTTATCGTAGTCGGTCTTCTGCTCAACACGGTAGGGCTCTACCGAGTACTTAACATTGATGATAGGGGTGTGAATCGAGTCGATAGGCAAAAGACCAAACTCTGCATCTGCGGGGCGGTTCTCCTCTGCGGGAACATAACCACGACCCTTGCCGATGGTCAAGTCAATGGTCAATTTGGTATCGGGGGTGAGGTGGCAGATAACCAACTCGGGATTCAACACTTTGAAGTTAGAAAGGAAGTTGGAGATATAGCCTGCGGTGAGCTCGGTCTGACCAGCTACATTGATGGTAACCTTCTCCGACTCAGCGGTCTCAACAGTGCGAATGAAACGCACCTGTTTGAGATTCAGGACAATATCAATCATTCCCTCCATAACTCCGGGGATGGCGGCAAACTCGTGGTCTACACCAGCAATCTTCACAGTAGTGATTGCAAAACCCTCCAAGGAGGAGAGAAGCACCCTACGCAAAGCATTACCGATGGTCATACCGAAACCGGGCTCCAAAGGACGGAATTCAAATTTTCCGAATGTGGAGGTGGATTCGAGCATTATCACCTTCTCGGGTTTCTGGAATGCTAAAATTGCCATAATTGTTTATCCTTAAATTAGTTAAGTACTACTATTTCGAGTACAACTCGACGATCAACTGCTCTTTGATGTTCTCGGGAATATCCTCACGCTCAGGACGCTGCAAGAACTTACCGGTAAGGGTCTCAGCGTTCCATTCGAGCCAGCCGTACTGATTTGCACGGTGACCTGCGAGGCTCTCGGTGATAACTTCGAGAGTTTTGGATTTCTCACGAACAGCTACAACATCACCTGCTTTGAGGCTGTACGAAGGAATGTTCACAACGCTACCATTAACGGTGATGTGGCGGTGAGCTACGAGCTGACGAGCTGCTGCACGGGTAGGAGCGATACCAAGACGGTACACTACATTATCCAAGCGGCTTTCGAGCAACTTCAAAAGGTTCTCACCAGTGATACCACCCATAGCGGCTGCTTTGTCAAAAGCGTTGTGGAACTGACGCTCCAACAAACCGTAGGTGTATTTTGCTTTCTGTTTCTCGTTCAGCTGGGTACCGTACTCCGAAACTTTTTTGCGTTTGCGGTTCAGACCGTGCTGACCAGCAGGGTAGTTCTTCTTGTCGAGAACCTTATCTGCACCAAAAATAGGCTCGCCAAACTTACGAGCGATTTTACTTTTTGGACCTGTATATCTAGCCATTGTTCTTCTTGTTTTACTTGTGTTGAAACTTTTTGTTCATTCTCCTTATTCGCTCGGCGATTATACACGACGGCGGTTTGGAGCACGGCAACCGTTGTGGGGCAGGGGAGTAACATCGATAATCTCCATTACGGTGATACCTGCACCGTCGATGGTGCGGATTGCCGACTCACGACCCTGACCAGGACCTTTCACATAAACTTTCACTTTACGCAAGCCCAAGTCGTATGCAACCTTTGCGCAGTCTGCTGCGGCAGTCTGTGCTGCGTAGGGAGTATTTTTCTTGGAACCACGGAAGCCCATCTTACCTGCGGAACTCCAACTGATAACCTCACCTGCACCGTTGGTGATAGTGATGATTACATTGTTGAAAGTCGAGTGAACGAAGGCCATACCTACTGCGTCAACCTTAACAACGCGTTTCTTTACTGATGCTGGTTTCTTTGCCATAACTCTCTACTTTAATTATTTAGTTGCTTTTTTCTTGTTTGCTACGGTCTTCTTCTTACCCTTGCGAGTACGAGCGTTGTTCTTGGTGCTCTGACCACGAACGGGAAGACCAAGACGGTGACGGATACCACGGTAGCAACCGATGTCCATCAATCGTTTGATGTTGAGTTGTACGAGCGAACGGCACTCACCCTCAACTTTGATACCGCTCTCTGCGATAGCGTTACGGATTGCACCTACCTGCTCATCGGTCCAGTCATCAACCTTTGTGTTGTAGTCGATGCCAGCCATATCAAGAATCATTCGTGCGGTGCTACGACCGATACCATATACATAGGTCAAACCGATCTCGCCGCGTTTATTTTTAGGTAAATCTACACCTACTATACGTGCCATAAATCTTTCTTCTCTTTTTAGTTAATTACTTTTGGCGCATTTTGAATTTAGGATTCTTCTTGCAAATCACATAAAGGTGGTTGCCACGCTTAACGATTTTGCAATCCTCGCTTCTTTTCTTAATTGATGCTCTAACTTTCATCTTGAAAAGTGTGTTAATTTAGTTTGTTTTTGTGGCATAATCTCTTCGCCGAAAGGTCTAACCAAAAGTAGCGACTGTCGCAATTCTTCTTTCTTGTTTTTCTTAGCGGACTGACCAGTGCCCTCGGCATCTGCTCACCCCTCTCTCAAATCAGTCAAGCACCCTCGGCGCTCTCCGATTTCTCTTTTCCAATCAGCCGAGTGCTCTCAGCACCCCCTGATCTCTTCTTGGCTCCCCCAGCGTGACTTGCACTCTGGCGAGTTGCCCCTTGCAACACTCTGTACCCTTAGTCCCTCTATCGTCGGCGGGGAGGTTATTTGTAACGGAAGGAGATGCGACCTTTGGTCAAATCATAGGGTGACATCTCTACCCTTACTTTGTCACCGGGAAGAATCTTGATGTAGTGCATCCTCATCTTTCCCGAAATGTGGGCGGTAATCACGTGACCGTTGTCCAACTCGACACGAAACATTGCGTTCGAGAGAGCCTCCACGATGGTTCCGTCCTTTTCGATAGCAGCTTGCTTTGCCATAAGAGTTTTACTTGTTTTTGTTGTTTTACGAAATTCCTGTTTTGTTTAGCGCGCAAAGATAAGCAAAATTATTGGTTTTACCAAACATTCAACTACTTAACGCACTCCAATAGCCTCCTCAATGATGCCAAAATCGGTCAACACATCTGCCTCTCCATTGCGTATTGCCACCGCAAATTCAAAGTGAGCCGAGGGTTTCCTATCCTTCGTACGGACAGTCCAGCCATCACGCTCAAAGACTACATTCTTGGAGCCCATATTGATCATCGGCTCGATGCAAAGCACCATACCCTCCTTCAACAGAGGACCCGTGCCTCTTCTGCCGTAGTTGGGAACCTCGGGCGACTCGTGCATCTTCCTGCCCAAGCCGTGACCCACAAGCTCACGAACAACGCCATAGCCGAAGCTCTCGGCGTGTTGCTGAACGGCATAGGAAATATCGCCTACACGATTGCCCGCAACCGCCATCTCAACGCCCTTATAGAGGGACTCCTTTGTGACCTTCAAGAGCTGCTGCACCTCGGGAGCAATCTCTCCCACACCAAAAGTGTAGGCAGAGTCGCCATAAAATCCCTTCAAAATGGTGCCACAGTCCACCGACACAATATCGCCCTCACGCAAAGCGTAGGACGAAGGAATACCGTGTACTACATTCTCATTCACCGACACGCAAAGCGTATTGGGAAAGCCTCCGTAGCCAAGGAAGCCCGGAACTGCTCCGTGAGAACGGATGAACTCCTCGGCAATCCTATCCAACTCCAAGGTCGTAACCCCGGGTTTGATATGCTTGCCTACCTCTGCGAGCGTAGCGCTCACCAAGAGGTTGTTCTCACGCAGCAGTTCGACTTCTTCCTGTGTTTTGAGATATATCATCTATATTCTCTACTTTTGGAACTCTTACTTCCAGTAAGCCCAGATTGATTACTAATGACGACCCTTAATCCTACCAGTCTTCATCAGACCGTCGTAGTGACGAAGGAGCAAGTAGCTCTCAACCTGTTTGAGAGTGTCAAGAACAACACCCACCAAGATCAGCAGCGAAGTACCTCCGAAGAAGAGCGCAAACTGACGGTTGATACCGATCATCTCTGCAAATGCGGGCAAGATAGCCACGATTGCCAAGAAAATCGAACCGGGAAGGGTGATTCTTGTCATAATGGTGTCGATGTACCTCATAGTCTCCTTGCCGGGTTTAACACCGGGAATGAAACCACCGTTGCGTTTGAGGTCATCAGCCATCATTTGGGGATTCACAATAATTGCAGTGTAGAAGTAGGTGAACGCAAACACCAACAATGCAAATGTGAAGTTATACCAGAAACCTGTGTAGTTGTTGAAAGCAGCAGCAAAGCCTCGGGTTGCCTCCCACCTGCCGAAGAGCATAGGGATGAACATAAGTGCCTGTGCAAAGATGATAGGCATCACATTTGCAGCATTCACTTTCAGAGGAATGTACTGACGAACGCCACCGTACTGTTTGTTACCAACAATACGCTTTGCATACTGTACGGGAATCTTGCGGGTTGCCTGCACAAGTGCAATAGCAGCCATCAAGATGAAGTACAGCAATACAAACTCAACAACCAACATTACCCAACCACCAGTAGCAGCATTGGTCCTTGCGTCCAACTCTGCCAACAGAGCGTGGGGCAAGCGAGCAACGATACCCACCATAATGATGAGCGACACGCCATTACCAATACCTTTATCGGTGATCTTCTCGCCCAGCCACATCACAAACATAGTACCGGCAATAAGTACTACGAGTGCGGTGAAGATGAAGAACGCATTGTACTCCATCACAAATGCACCAGGTGCCTGAGCGTGCAGGTTTGCAAGGTAAGCGGGACCTTGCAGGCAGAGCACTACAATGGTCAAATATCTTGTAATTTGGTTCATCTTGCGGTGACCACTCTCGCCCTCACGCTGCAACTTCTGGAAGTAGGGAACTACAATACCCAAAAGCTGAACGATAATCGAAGCAGAGATGTAGGGCATAACACCAAGTGCGAAAATCGACGCATTGGAGAATGCACCACCCGAGAAAATATCCAACAGACCCATAAGACCATCGGCGGTCTGTGCGCTCATTGCACTCAGGGCGTTGGGGTTGATACCGGGAATCACCACAAAACTTCCGAACCTATATATAAGAATGAGTGCCAAAGTGTAGAGAATCCTCTTTTTGAGCTCCTCAATCTTAGATATATTCTTAATGGTTTCGACAAGTTTCATCGCTTAACTTTGTTTGTCTGGTTGTGTTTAATTACAATTTCTCAACTTTACCACCTTTTGCCTCGATAGCCGCTACTGCGGTTTTGCTGAAAGCGTGTGCGGTTACATTGAGTGCTTTGGTCACCTCACCTTTACCGAGGATCTTCACCTTGTTGTTCTTCGAAATGAAGCCAGCCTCGATGAGGGTCTCGATATTGATGTCGGTGATGTTTTTGTTAGCTGCCAACGATTCGAGGGTGTCCAAGTTGATGGGTTTGTACTCAACACGGTTGATGTTGTTGAAACCAAACTTGGGCATACGACGCTGCAAAGGCATCTGACCGCCCTCGAAGCCAAGCTTGTGGCTGTAACCCGAACGCGACTGTGCACCCTTGTGACCACGAGTAGAGGTACCACCGTGACCCGAACCCTGACCGCGACCAATTCTCTTCTCGTGGTGAGTCGAGCCTGCTGCGGGTTTAAGATTGCTTAAATTCATCGTTATCTTCTTTTTTTACTTTTTTACTTCTGTGAACTTTACTCTTTAACGGTCTCAACCTTAACCAGATGTTTAACCTTGTTAATCATACCGAGGATGATGGCCGAATCCTCGTGCTCAACAGTCTGATTCACTTTGTGAAGACCAAGAGCGTCGAGGTTGCTGCACTGATTCTTAGTCTGACCAATGCGGCTCTTTACCTGAGTGATTTTCAATCTTGCCATGTCTTCTATCTTGATTAGCCGTTAAATACTTGATTCATAGAAATACCACGCAACTGGGCTACACTTGCAGCGTCACGGAGCTCCATAAGAGCGCCTACGGTTGCTTTAACCAAGTTGTGGGGGTTCGACGAACCTTTGCTCTTTGCGAGTACATTGTGGATACCAACGCTCTCAAACACAACACGCATCGCACCACCTGCCTTTACACCAGTACCAGGAGCAGCGGGGCGCATAAGCACCAACGAACCACCGAAGCGGAACTCCTGTGCGTGAGGAATTGTGCCGTTGATTACGGGAATCTTCACGAGGTTTTTCTTTGCGTCCTCTACACCTTTTGCAATTGCAGCCTGTACCTCGCTTGCCTTGCCAAGACCGTAGCCTACAACACCAGCCTCGTTACCAACAACTACGATTGCCGAGAAACTCATAGTGCGACCACCTTTGGTAGTTTTCGATACCCTCTGGATTGCTACGAGCCTATCTTTGAGCTCGAGGTCGCTTGTTTTTACTTTGATATTACTGTTTGCCATAGTTGCTTCTTAGAATTTAAGACCGCCTTCACGAGCGGCGTCTGCCAACATTTTTAC
>JAGCJH010000070.1 GCA_017648105.1 Tidjanibacter sp. | reverse complement strand
CGCTTGTTGCAATTGTGCGCATCTTCTGCGATGCATCCCCAGCGTTGGCTACGATTTCACGCAGGAAAATTTCGTGATCCGAATAGAGGAATATCTTTCCCGTAATCAAGAAATTCCTCTATTCGGATCACGAAATTTTCCTGCGTGAAATCGTAGCCAACGCTGTGGATGCATCGCAGAAGATGCGCACAATTGCAACAAGCGGTGCCTACGATGGCGAGCTTGGAGAGGTGCAGGTGAGCGTCAAGGTCGATAAGGAGGCTAAGACCATCACTGTGAGCGACAATGGTATCGGTATGAGTGCCGAAGAGGTGGATCGCTATATCAACCAGATTGCCTTCTCGTCGGCAGAGGAGTTTATGGAGAAATACAAAGACCAGACTATCATCGGTCACTTTGGTCTTGGTTTCTACTCGGCATTTATGGTCAGCGAGCGTGTGGATATTCGCACGCAGAGCTACCGCCTCGACGAGCCCACAATTCTCTGGTCGTGCAATGGTACACCCGAATACACCCTTTCGGAGAGCGACTCCAAGCGTGGTCGTGGTACGGACATCATTATGCACATTGCCGAGGACTCCGCAGAGTTCCTCGATGAGAACCGCCTGAGGGAGATGCTCCGCAAGTATTGCCGTTTCTTGCCCGTCAAGATTGTCTGTGGCAAGCAGCAGGAGTGGAAGAATGGCAAGTATGAGGACACCGACCGTGACTATATAATCAACGACACCGACCCTCTGTGGACAAGCAAGCCCAATGAGATTACCGAGGAGCAGTACAAGGAGTTCTACTCGGAGCTCTACCCCACCTCGGAGGAGCCTCTTTTCAGCATCCACCTGAACATCGACTACCCCTTCAATCTCACAGGTATTCTCTACTTTCCCAAGATTCGCAACAACTTCGAGGTGCAGAAAAACCGCATACAGCTCTACTGCAACCAAGTATATGTTACCGACTCGGTGGAGGGTATCGTGCCCGAGTACCTCACTCTGTTGCACGGTGTGATTGACTCGCCCGACATTCCCCTGAATGTATCTCGCAGCTACTTGCAGAGCGATAGCAATGTGAAGAAAATCTCCTCCTACATCACTCGCAAGGTGGGCGATAGGTTGCAGGAGCTCTTTGGCACTATGCGTCCCGAATTTGAGAGCAAGTGGGACGACTTGAAGATTTTTATTGAGTATGGCATCGTGACCGACGAGAAGTTTGCAGAGAAGGCAAAGGGTTTCACTCTGCTCAAAAATAGCGAGAACAAATACTTCACACCCGAGGAGTATCGCACACTCACTACCGACAATCAGACCGACAAGAATGGCAACCTCATCTGGCTCTACACCGACTCCGTAGAGGATAAGTTCTCATTCGTGGAGGCTGCCAAGGCGAAGGGTTACGACATCCTCGTGATGGATGGTCCTCTGGATGGTCACTTCATAGGCTACTTCGAGAGCAAGAACGAGAAGTGCCGTTTTGTGCGTGTAGATTCCAATGTCATCGAGAAGCTCATTGAGAAGGAGAACAACCTTTCGCTCGCACTCTCTACCCAGCAGCAGGAGCTCCTCCGTCCCGTATTTGAGAGCCAACTCCCCGTGGAGGAGAAGATTCACTACAACATCTCCTTTGAGGCTATGGCAGCCGACGAAGACCCCGTGACTATCACTCGTGATGAGTTTATGCGTCGTATGAAAGAGATGGCACAGGTTAGCGGTGGCGGTATGAGTCAGTTCTATGCACAGATGCCCGATAGTTACACCATAGCTATCAATGGCAACCACCCCCTCGTAGCCGAAATTCTCGACGATGTGGAGAAGGCGTGTGGCGAGAAGATTGCCTCGACCGACAAAAAGGTGCAGAGCCTCGAAAGTCAGCTCTCAACACTCAATACCCTCGTGAAAGACAAGAAAGATGATGAACTCACACCCGAGGAGCGCACACAGCGTGACGACTTGGAACGCAAGATTTCCGACCTGCGTGCCCAGCGCACCGACCTGTTGCGTGAGGAGGGTGGCAAGAATGTGCTTGTCAAGCAGCTCATCGACCTTGCCCTACTCTCCAATGGAATGTTGAAGGGCGAAAGTCTTGCAGCCTTCATCCGTCGTAGTGTGAAGCTCATTCACAAATAAGAAAGCAGAAAAATAGGGAGTAGCATTACTCCCTATTTTTCTGCTTTTATATAATCTCTTTAACGCCCTTAATGTAGTACAAAGCCTACAATTAGTCGTTACTATCTACCAATTTTATTAAACATCTCCCACAGCACCACTCCTCCTGTCACGGACACATTCAGCGAGTGTTTGGTGCCCACCTGTGGAATTTCGAGTGCGAGGTCGCAGATATCGACTACCTCCTGCGCAACACCCTCCACCTCATTGCCAAAGACAAGGGCATACTTCACACCACGCTCAGGGCAGAACTCGCCCAACTTCACAGAGCCTTCGACCTGCTCCACAGCAACAATCTTATAGCCCTCCTCACGGAGCGTTGCTACCGCCTGCAAGGTATCATCGAAGCCCCTCCAAGCAACCGTCAACTCTGCGCCAAGTGCCGTCTTATGTATCTCCTTTTGTGGTGGGCGGGCGGTAATACCACAGAGTGCCAAAGACTCCATACCAAAGGCGTCAGCCGTACGGAAAAATGCACCCACATTGCCTGCCGAGCGCACATTGTCGAGCACCGCAACCACTGGCAACTTTTCCATAGCCTTGAACTCCTCAACCGAGAGGCGTCCCATCTGTTCTTGCGTAAGTTTCTGCATAACTACCAACTACTCGTTTTTCGTCACTCACTACTCCTTCTTGCTCTGCTTTCCAACCACTCTCTGGTAGATAACCAGTGCCACCGCTGCAACTGCGGCGATACCTGCGAAGTAGTACCATATATAATGTGCGTTTGCCGAGGCGGCAAGCCACTCTTCGTGTGTAGCGAAGCGTGCTGGGTCGGGGCAGTATTTATCCAAGAGCCAACCCGACATAGCAAAGCCTATGAGGGTCGATACGAACGATTCGAGTTGTGCAAAGCCCAAGTACATACCCTCCTCGCCTTGGGGCGCTTGAAGTGAGAAATACTCCAAGTAGCGGGGCGAGATGAGTGCCTCGGCAAGAGCCTGTACGCAGATACCACAGAGCATCATAAAGACTACGGGATGGAGTCCCAAGATGGGCTCCGAGAAGAAGTGACCCGAAGACATAATGAGTGCCGAGATGGGGATGATGCACATACCGCACATCATTGAGAAGAGTGCCGAGCGTTTGCTAAGCAGTCTTGTAAGTCCATTGACAGTGAGAATTACAATCAGGGGGTTGAGCATCGTGTACCAACCGATAGTGCTCGCCTCACCCGCAAGTCGAATGACATACTTGGGCATAGTGGCATAGAGCTGGTAATATACCGTCCAGAAGCCACTGGCAATGAGGATAAGTGCCACAAGCCTACCATTCTTACAGAGTTTGCCAAAGGAACGGAAGATGCCACCCATACTCTTCGACCTATCTGGTTGTGCCTTATCGCTACGATAGAAGATATAGATAGCCACAAGCGCCAGGAGGGTCATAGCCACCGAGAACCAGTTGAGATAGATGAGTCCGCTATCGCCCATCGAGCGACGCAGAGGGTCGATGATGAACTTGCCCGAGAAGGAGCCGATGTTAATCATCGCATAGAAAATTGCAAAGCCCTGAGCCCTATTTTTCTCATCGGTCTCCTTTGCGACACTACCGCTAATGATACCCTTGATGAACGAGCCACCAAAGACCAAGATTATCAAGATGGGGACAATTAGGAAGCGGTAGCCACTCGTTGAAAGACCCGTAAAGAGCGTCTTCTCGCCATACTCCACCAATCCCGCAGCCTCCAAACCCGTGGGCAGAAGCGCCAAACCCGCATATCCCACTGTCAGGAGCGAAAAGGCAAGAAGCATAGCCTTACGGAAGCCTATACGGTCGGCATAGGCGCCTGTAAATGGGGGCAGGAAATAGAGCAACGAGGCATACAAACCACTGATGATACCCGCCTCAATATCCGAGAAGCCGAGGATGTTGCTCAGGTAGAGTGTGATGACCACAAAGACACCATAGTAGGCAGCCCTCTCAAAGAGCTCCGCCATATTCGCCACCCAAAAGGCTTTACTAAATTTTGTTTTCTCCATTTTTGTTTCCGTTTTTTTGGTTACGACCTTCTATCGAGGGTTTTGCGGAGAGTTCTCTCCACATTAAAGCCACACTAAGGGATTAGGGGCAGCTTGCTATTTCACAATACGAGTACCGCAAGTAGGATCGCCCAAGCACGCAGCATCGGTAATGATACACTCGCCACCGCAGCTATCCACAAAGTGTACGGCTGCACGAATCTTGGGAGCCATCGAGCCCTCGGCAAAGTGACCCTCTGCGAGGTACTGCTTAGCCTCAGCAACAGTAATCTTGTCGAGTTGTTTCTCCTCGGGAGTATTGAAGTGGAGGCACACCTTCTCGATATCGGTGAGAATGTAGAACTCATCAGCACCCACAGCCGTGGCGGTCACAGCCAGTGCGAGATCCTTATCAATAACAGCCTCCAAGCCCTGCCATTTGCCCTCCTTATTGACAACAGCAACGCCACCGCCACCTACGGCTACAACCACATTACCACCATCGGCAAGCTGTTTTACGAGTTCCACATTGTGTACAGCAATAGGCTTAGGCGAAGCTACAACCTTACGCCAGCCACCTCGTTTTGCATCGCAGTGGTAGGTTTCGCCCTTCTCGGCAGCGAACTTCTTAGCCTCCTCCTCGGTGTAGTAGGGACCGATAGGTTTTGTAGGATTCTGGAATGCAGGGTCATTCTCATCGACAACCACCTGCGAGAGGAGCGTCACAACATTGCGCTCGATGCCCTTCTCCGCCATCATATTCCTCATACCACACTCAATCATATAGCCGAGCGAACCCTGAGTCTCAGCCACACAGAAGTCCAGAGGCATAGCCTCCACATCCGAGAGTCTGCGACCTGCCTCGTGCTGCAAAAGCACATTACCCACCTGAGGACCATTACCGTGACCGATAATCATACGGGCGCCACTGCGAGCCATACCTTCGAGGGTAGCACAAATCTGTGCGACATTATCTTTCTGCGCTGCGTAATCCACACCGCCACCTTTACGGAGGAGTGCGTTACCACCAAATGCTATTACTACAAGTTTCTCCATTTTATCTTTTTTCTGATTTGTTATGTTATTATTCCTTATATTTTTCAATCAACTTTTCCACCAGCAGGGGTGTTCCTTCTGCCGAGCGCAGAGGAATATACTCCGCCAAATTGCGTATGCCGTGACCTGCGGGCAGATGGGGATCAACAAGATAAACAGGGACTTCGGGGCTCACATACCTCACGAGTGACGCCGCAGGATAGACCGCCAGCGACGAGCCCACAACAACCATCACATCTGCCGTCTGGGCAACCCTCACAGCCTCTTCAAACATCGGCACAGACTCCCCAAAAAACACAATATGTGGACGCAGAAGAGCCCCATCGGGAGCCACTGCATCCAGTTTCTGTTCCCAACCCTCAATAGGCACGATAAGGTTGGGGTTGCGCTCACTGCGCAATTTCACAATCTCGCCGTGAAGGTGCAAGACATTTGTAGAGCCCGCCCTCTCGTGGAGATTGTCTATATTTTGTGTGATGACCGTCACCTCGAAGTGCTCTTCGAGCGAGGCTATGGCGTAGTGTCCCGCATTGGGCTCTTTGCCGAGTACCTCACGACGACGCATATTGTAAAACTCCACAACCTGCGCCCTATTGCGCACAAGAGCCTCGGGGGTGCAGACATCCTCTATATGGTAGGATGCCCACAAGCCGTCGCTATCACGGAATGTTGCAATGCCACTATCGGCACTCACACCCGCACCCGTAAAGACCACAATGTGTTTTTTCATCGGGATGGGGCTTGCTATTCGGTTATGAGCCACTTACCCTCACGCTTGATAAGCGTATAGGTTGCCACAATCTCCTGACCATCTTTGAGCCTCACAATGGCATCCACGCTTGCATCCTCCGTGCCCTCGCTTATGCCCGTAGTCTCAAACTCCTTCACACCACCTGCCGCCTGCAACTCGCCACACTGCTCTCCGTAGGCTATCTCATAGAACGCCCTCTCAGTGGGAGTCACATCCATAAGTGTCACAGCCCTCTGCACATCGCCTTTGGAGAGGTGTTTCCAGCACTCCTCAACAACTGCGGCAGGATTACTACCACCCCCGCAGCCGACCATTGCAAGCATCACAGCTGTCACAATCAAACACTTTTTCATATCTCTTTTTTTAGTCTAAAATCACAAACTCGCCACACTTGTGGACATAACCTCCCTTGCCATCGAGGATCACCGCAGCGTAGCCATTCTCGAACTGAGTGATGCGGTCGAAGAGAGGCTCACGAAGCACTCTACCCTCCACATCTATCATTCCTCGTTTGCCATCGAGCATTATAGCTGCCACACCATCGGTAAACTGGCTCACGGCGTCATATACACAGGGGGCAATGGGCAGACCACCCAGACCTACAAAACCCCACTTACCCTCGTGGCGCACAGCAAACCTACCCTCTCCAATGGGCTGCACCCTCTCATAGAGGCAGGGAACAACCTCGTCGCCTCGGCTATCAACCGCACCATAGCGACCCGCCTTACCAACCACTGCATAGCCGTCCTTGAACGACTCGGCACTGTCATACCTCACTGCGAAAGCCGTGCGACCCGCAGGGGTCACAAACTCTGCCATTTCACGCTGAACAACCTTTGCAAGACCACAGCTGAAAGGCTCTGCCGACAGGTAGCGAGGTTCGATAACTTCCACGCCAGAGAGGTCAATATAACCCCACTTACCGTCGGTCTGCACCGCAGCGTAGCCCTCAGAAAACTCACCAATGGAGTTATACTTGCAGATGGAGATAACTCTGCCATCCTCAGCAACCACACCATAGCGACCCTTGTAACCAACAATCACGCACCCCGTCTCGGGGATACTCTCACCACGGTAGTCATAGAGGCAGTTGCCCTTATTGTCTATGTAGTATGCCACGCCGTTGAGAGTCGCAGCCGCCAGACCACCCACAAAACTCTCCGCAACATCGAAGCGGGGAGTAATCGTATAGCGTCCCTCGCTATCAATATAGCCCCACTTGCCACTCTCCGCCTGCACAGCAGCCACGCCTCTTGCAAATGGCAGTGCATCTCGGAAGCTCGCAGGGATAATCATTGAGCCGTCCTTGCGAATATAACCCCAAGCGCCACGCAGTTTCACAGCCGCACGCTCGTAGCTAAAACTGCTCGCCTCCTCATATTTGCAGAGCACCACCTCACGACCCTGCTCGTCGATGAAGCCATAGCGACCATTGCTCACAACCATCGCCAACTCCTCCGAGAAGGGCTCTATGTGGTCGTACTTACAGGGGGCAATCTCCTGACCATCACTACCGACAAGTCCCCATTTGCCACCCGAAGCAACCATCGCAACATCCTGCGCACCAAAGCCCGTAGTCACATCATAGTGTGGCTCCACAACCACACCACCTGCGTCATCCACAAAACCCCAGAGTTCGCCACTCCTCACTTCGTGGAGTGCCACGCCCTCACGGTAGCGCACCTCATCCCACTCGGGAGCGATAGTAACTGCACCTTCGGCATCCAGCACACCGACCTTACCATCCTTACGAACAAGATAGTAGTTATCTTTGGGCTCAATGCTATCGTAGTTTATAGTCTGGTTGAGCGCAATATCCACCACCGAGGTGCCGACAATCATCCTACCGCTACCCTCTTCGCTGAGGTGAGCAGGCATCACCATTCGGTACTCGGAATCCATCACGCCCCATTTATCATCAATCCTCACCCAAGCGTAGTCGCCATTGAATGTAGGCATCAGGTCGAGCATTGGCTCCACAAGGATTGCGCCCTCACGGCTCACAACACCCCAGCCACCATTCCACTCATACCACATCTCGCTTCTATCGCCAAAGTTGGGGCACTCCAAGAATGTAGGCTCACAAAGAATCCTACCATCCCTACTTACCACACCCCAGCGTTCGTTCCACTTCATCCAGAGCACCTTTTCGCCCTCCTTGAAGGCGGGTTTGTGTGAGAAGGTGGGTCGCAGAACAATACTTCCCTCACGGGAGATGACGCCCCATTTACCACCCCATACGCCCCAAGTGAGGTCGTTTTCATCGAAGTTGGGCTCGGTCTTCAAGAGGGGGTTCATAAGGATTGTACCCTCACGGCTCACAATACCCCAAGCATCGTTCCACCTTGCCCAAGCGCTCTGGCGCTCGCCAAACTGTGGGCGCTCTGTGAGGCACGCATCGAGCACCACGCCACCGTCGGCGCCAACCACACCCCATCTGCCATTCCACTTTGCCCAGCTATAACTGCACCCCTCAGCAAAGATTGGTCGAGAGGAGAGAATCGCATCAAACAAAATTCTACCATTAGGCGACACTGCACCCCAAGCGCCCTTCCACTCAACCCACGCAGCCTTCTCATCCACAAATGTGGGGCACTCGGCAAGCTGAGCACCAAAGAGCACACGACCCTTGCGGCTGATAGCACCCCATTTGCCTCCCCACTCTACCCAAGCAGAGGGATTGTCGCCAAAGACTGGGCGCTCACTCACTGCCACCTCAGAGAGCACCTCGCCCTCGGAGCTGACCAATATCCAACCATCGGTGCGTTCTGCCCACGCCTCGCCAAACTCGTCGAACAAGGGTTTTTCTTTCACACAAGGGGCAAGCAGAACTTCGCCCGAGTGGCGCACAACGCCCCAAAGACCATCCCACCTACTCCACGCAACGCCACTCTCGCCAAAGAGTGGTTGAATCTCCATAACAGCCTCAAAGAGTACCTCGCCAGTGCAAGATATTGCTCCCCAGCGGTTATTCCACTTAGCCCACGCAACGCCCTGCTCAAAGTGGGGGCGTTCCTCTATAATGAAGTCGAAAGCGACCGAACCGTCTGCCCTCACAGCACCCCAGAGGAGTCCATTGCGAAGCCAAGCCAAGCCGTTCTCATCGAAGATTGGTTTTTCATCAAAGAGCGCATCGAAGACCACACCACCCGTGCTACTCACAGCACCCCAGCGACCATTCCATCTTGTCCACGCAACGCTACCCTCAAACATCGGGCGGCTATCGAGCACAGGCTCGAAGATGACTTCACCTTTGGACGACACAACGCCCCAGCCTCCCGACCAGCGAGCCCACGCTACTCCCTCCGAGAATTCATCTATCTCCTCAATGATTGGCTCAAAGATGACCTCACCGAGAGTATTCACTGCTCCCCAGCCACCATTCCAGCGTGTCCAGCAGATACCATTGATAAATGTGGGGCGGGAGAAGAGTTTGGGCTCAAAGATAACCCTGCCGTCGGGTGCAAGAGCTCCCCAGCCGCCACCCCAGTGCGACCAACAAACGCCCGACTCAAAGGTGGGCTTGTCGTATATCTCAAATTTGAATTTTACCTCGCCCGAGGAGGTAATCAGACCCCAGCGTTCGTCTTTCTCCACCCACGCTTCGCCATTGTCGAAAGCGACCATCGAAGCAAACTGAGGCTCAAAGAGTCTTTCGCCCCTCTTGGAGAGAACACCCCACTTGCCAGCCACATTCATCCAAGCAATATCGCCGGTAAAAGGTGTAATGGTGTCGAACTGAGGCTCAAAGAGGTACTCGGCATTGCGACGCAGAACGCCCCACTTGGTGCCGAACTTAACCCTCGCAAGGCTATCCTCAAAGGGGCACACCTCCGCAAAGATGGTCTTAATGACCGTCCTGCCCCTCTCATCGGCAAAGCCCCACTCGCCACGCCTCTCGGTGGGAGTGAGCGCTCCTTCGAGATTCTTACCTTTCAGCGGGCGCAAGGTGTAGGATTGAGCCTCGGCGGTCAAAGGCAATGACCACAAACAAACAGCGAGTGTCATCTTCAAAAGGACACCCACCAACTCTCTACCAAAGCTCTTGTTCTTCATTTTCGTTCAGTCGCATTCTTTACCGCTACAAAAATACCTTCTACAAACCAAAAAAACAAACTTCAAAGCACCATTTGGCACCTTGAAGTTCATTTTCTTCGTGGTTACACCACGATATGTCCAATTTTATCCTCTTTTAGAGCCACTTGATGCACCTCTCCAAGCCCACACCTCGTGAGCCCTTAACAAGCACAAAAGCCTTCTCTAAATTCTCCTTTTCGAGCCACATTCCGAGTTCCTCGGCAGAGGCAAATCTCTCAACCCTCTCGCCCCCATCGGAGGTCTGCATAAAGTTGCGCCCCACAAGCAAGATGCGCTCCGCATCGCTCGCCAGCGCCTCCCTCAAAATACGCTCGTGCTCCTCGGCACTCCACTCGCCAAGTTCGAGCATATCGCCCAAAATCATAACTTTCTGGGGGTAATCATCGTGGTGCGCACCTGCGTGGTTGGCAATAGCAACACCCATACTCGAAGGATTGGCATTGTAGCAATCCACCGTCAGGAGGTTGCGCTCGGTCTTCTGCGACTGAGAGCGATTATTGGAGGGAACATACTCCGCCACTCCCCTGAGTGCCAACTCCTTAGGCACGCCAAAGTATTCGCCCACAGCGAGTGCCGCAGCGATATTGAAGCGATTGTAGTCGCCCACAAGATTACTCACAACACCATCGGCAAGTGCAGTCGTATAGCCCACAGATTTCAGCCCCTTGCGCTCCGACACCATTTCGCCAAGCACACCATCCTCCTTGCGATAGAGGACCGTGCCCCCTTTTTTCTGCAAGAAGTCGTAGAGTTCGCCCTTGCCCTTGCGGATACCCTCCACACCACCGAAGCCCTCCAAGTGAGCCCTGCCAATGTTGGTAATGAGTCCATAGTCGGGCGAGGCGATGCTTGCCAAAAGGGCGATTTCGCCCTGAGCACTCGCACCCATCTCAATGATTGCAAACTCGGCATCCGAGGGGATTGACAGAAGCGTCAGTGGCACGCCGATATGATTGTTCAGATTGCCCTGCGTATAGCAAGTTTTATACTTCTCGGAGAGCACCGCAGCAGTGAGCTCCTTTGTGGTCGTTTTGCCGTTCGTACCAGTGATTGCAAGGACGGGAATCGTGAGGCTCTGGCGATGACGCAGTGCCAACTCCTGCAAAGCCGTAAGCACATCGGGAACAACAACATAGCGTTCATCAATAGCCACACTTGGGTCATCTACAACAGTCACCACAGCACCCTTGTCGAGTGCCGAAGAGGCGTATCGATTGCCATCGAAATTATCCCCACGAAGGGCGAAAAAAATCTCGCCCTCCTGCACTTTGCGACTGTCGGTCTGCACCCCTGCCGAAGCAAGAAAAACCTCATACAATCGCTCGATTATCTCTTTTCCTTGTCCCATCAACCGTTTTTTATTACTATTAGCCGTTGGCTCTCTTTTGAAGTTTTTTTGCAAGAAATCTCTCCAAAAACTTTTGGCGAAAAACTGCGTTTTTTATTCTATGATTTTGCTCGCCTCAAATTACCCTACGAGTGCGATATGTGCTCGCTAAATATGTTTGGAGCCCGTTTCAAACTTAACTGTTTCGACAAATCGTTTGATATTCTGCTCCGTCTGACGCTTGCACACCATCAGAACATCATCGGTATCGATGACGATGTAATCTTTCAAACCTTCAAGAACGGCAATCTTACCCTGAGGAAGTTTGATGATACAATTCTCGGTATCGAAAGCAAAGGTATCGGTGCTGAGGGTATTGCCGCTTTCATCCTTTGGCGAGTGCTGGTAGAGGGAGCCCCAAGTTCCGAGGTCGCTCCAACCGAAGTCGCTACAACGCACCCATACATTCGACGAACGCTCCATAATTCCATAGTCCACCGAGATACCTCCACACTCGGGATAAACCCTATCCACAGCCTCCTGCTCGGTAGGGGTGCCGTAGTGCTCACGGATGGAGTCGAGGATTTGGTAGGTTTCGTTCTGAAACTCACGGAAGGCTTCGAGGATGGTATCGACCCTCCAAACAAAGATACCCGAATTCCAGAAATACTCGCCACTATCGACAAAAATCTGCGCCAATTCTTTATTGGGTTTCTCGGTGAAAGTCTTGACTTTATTGAACTTGCCGTGTGTAATCTTCTTGCTCACCTGAATGTAGCCATAGCCCGTTTCGGGGCGTGTGGGCTCCAAGCCGATGGTCAAGAGTGTGTCGCCCTTCTCGTCGATGAAGTCGAGGCTCTGCTGGATGACCTCACAGAAGTGATGCTCATTGAGAATGAGGTGGTCGGAGGGGGTTACGACCATTGTTGCCTCGGGATTTTTGGAACGGATGTGCATAGCAGCATAGGCGATGCAAGGGGCGGTATTCTTGCCCACTGGCTCACACAAAATCTGCTCGGCAGTAATCTCTGGAATCTCCTCCAAGACCATATCACGATAGACGGTATTGGTTGCCACGAGGATATTCTCCACAGGGATGATGTTTGCAAAACGATCGAAGGTTGCCCTTAGCAGGCTCTTCCCCGTTCCGAGCACATCGAGGAATTGTTTTGGACGCTGGCGACGGCTTATGGGCCAGAATCGGCTACCGACTCCACCCGCCATAATCACACAAAATTGGTTGTTGTTCATCAGTTAGACAATGTTTTTGGGAGGTTTGGCGTTATTTTTACGCAACTTCCCGAGGTTACTTTTGGACAAAAGTACGAAATTTTACTACCTTTGCCAATTATTAAGGTATTTAATTTAGTACGATTTTACTTTTATAACGCTAAAATATGAAAATTAAGTATTTCACACTGCCCAATATTCTCACTCTCGCAAACCTCGTGTGCGGAGTTTTCTCTTCGCTCACAACCGTTGCCAGCATCTGGGACTCTTCGATTTCACTCGCTGTGCCCCTGCTGTTCATCCTCGCATCGGCACTCTTCGACTTCCTCGATGGTTTTGCTGCAAGGCTTACGGGTCAATACTCACCCCTCGGTGTGCAACTCGACTCATTGGCAGATATGGTTAGCTTCGGTCTAACACCTTCGCTTATTCTCGTGGCACTCTACAACAATGCGGGAGGTATTGGTTGGTGGTGGCTCATTGCACTCGGCGTGGTGCTCTGCTCGGCTCTCCGCCTTGCAAGGTTCAACATCGACGAGGAGCAGAAGGAGAGTTTCATTGGACTCCCCACCCCAGCACTTGCCATTGCCGTTGGCTCGCTTGCGTGGGCTGTGGAGGCGGGCGACATAACCCTCTCGCCCAGCGTTATTCTTGCCATCAGTCTGGTGGGTTCGTGGCTTCTGATTTCACCCATCAGGATGTTCTCCTTCAAGTTCAGAAGTTTTGCCCTTCGTGAGAATTCCGTGCGCTTGGGCTTCCTCGCCTTTGCGCTCACGGTGGTTATCATCAAAGGTCTGGCGGCGCTATGGATTGCGATTGCCGCTTACATACTCCTCTCTCTCATCCTCCAACTTACCGCAAAAAAAGAGAATAACTAACCGTGAAAAAAATACGATATTACATACTCTCTCTCTTCGCTCTGCTTACCCTCGGCACAGCAACATCCTATGCCCAAAGTATGGATGCACAGGACTATGGTCGTGATGGTGCAGCACTTGCAGCAGCGATGCAGAATGCCACAGGCAACCCCTACGCAGGAGAGGTCGAGCTCGACGAGAATGGCAACCCAATAGTCCCCGAGGAGCAGACAGACTCCGTGAAAATCAAGGAGATTATGCCTCTCGAATCCTACTTTTTTGGCGACTCCATACGCCGTCAAAAGCATTTCCGTTGGGTGGCAGACACCTACACCAACCACATAAAGATGGAAAAGGTGGATACTCTCATCGGACTATTCTCCCGTGACTACCCCTATCAGCGTGAGGATGTGGGCGATGCCAATGTGGGCATCCTCGGTGGCGTTTCCACCCCCCTCAACTTCTTCCGCCGACCCAAAGGCAACAACTTCGACTTCACGAAGGGTTACTACGCCTATCTTTTCACAACTGAGAACGCTTCACACTACAACAATAAGCGTCCCTACACCTCTCTTGCCTACCAGACGGCGGGACAGAAGCGCTATGCGGAGGATAAGTTGGAGGTGTTGCACGCCCAAAATGTGACCCCCTCAACGGGTTTCAATGTGCGCTACAACAGCTACCACTCACGAGGCATCTACACTTGGCAGCGAGGTAAAGTGACCGACTTTTCGGGCAATGTGAGCCACACGGGCAAACGCTACTCGATGCACGCAGGTGTTATATCCAACACCATATCGCAGCGTGAGAATGGCGGCTTGGTGGAGGCTTGGCACGTTGCCGACACCATCTACGAATCGGCACAAGGTATGCCTATGAAGATGAGCGATGCTCTCAACAAGGCAACCAACACCGCCCTCTATGTGGTGCAGAGCTATGGTATTCCCTTTGTACCCCTGACCGACTCGGTATTCACAATGGCAGACCGCACAGCAATCCACTTCGGTCACGCCCTGACATTCAACCAGTGGGGTCGCAGATACTCCGACACACGCTCGGGTACGAACTACGCAATCACCGACCGCAATGGTAGGGTTGTGGAAAATCGCAACTTCTATGACCACTGGTATATAGACCCCAAAAAGTCGAGCGATACGCTGACCGAGTCACTCCTCTCCAATAGGCTTTTTGTGCAGTTTGTGCCCTACGATCGCAATGGCGTAATCGGCACAGTGGATGGCGGTGTAGGTTGGGATCATCACGAATACTATCAGTTCCACTTGGAGGACTACTTGCGTGGCTACGCTACGGACAAATACAACACATACTATGCCTATGCAGACGCACGAGGCACGATTGGTAGGTGGCTCGACTGGCAGGGTCGAGCAAAGGTCAATGTGGCTGGCTATCGTGCGGGCGACATAGACTTCGATGCCTCGGCAACAATGCGCATATACTTGAAAGATAAGCCAATATCTCTCTCAGGACACCTCTCATACGACTTGCAGAGTGCCTCCTACTGGGAGCAAAACTACTTCTCCAACCACTTCGCTTGGCAGAACAATTTTACGAAGCAGAACATAACGGAACTTAATGTAACCCTCGATGTCCCCCACACCGGAACAAAAGTAGGCTTCAATCAGGCGCTGATTGGCAACCCCATCTACTACGGCACAAACGCAATGCCAACACAGAGTATGAGTGTGGAGAGCATCACGGGCATCTATTTGGAGCAGAACTTCACACTGGGAGGGCTGCACTTGGATCACAAAATTCTGTTCCAATACAGTAGCGACGATAGTATCTTCCCTGTGCCACGACTTGCGGGAAATATCTCCTACTACTACACCCTTACCCCCGTCACAGATGTATTGACACTCAACATTGGTCTTGATGTGTGGGCAAATACTCCCTATTATGCACAGGCGTACAACCCTGCGACTATGATGTTCCACAACCAGAACGAAGTGCTCATCGGCAACTACCCCTACGCCAATCTCTTCGTGACGGCTAAGTGGAAGACTATGAGAATCTTCTTGCAATACCAGCACGCCAACGAAAACCTCTTGGAGAACTACAAGGATTCGTTCAGCGTACCCTTCTATCCCTACCCCAGAGCACTGATTAAGTATGGAGTTTGCTGGTATTTCGACAACTAACAACCCCCAATGCAAATAGGCAAACACGGCACAAAACAGCTATCCATTCTTCTGTTCCTACTGCTCACTACGGTAGGCTGTCATCGTGTGTCCCACGACTTCGGTGGCGAGATGAGTCTTGCTATCTCCAATGAGGTGGCTGGCTATGCGGTGGTGAGTGGCGAGCGCTATGGTTTTGTTTCGGATGTTGCCGACACCATCGCACGCTCGCTCGGGTGCAAGTTGAGCGTGACCCCACGCCTTACGACCTCCGCAATTCTCCGAGGTTTGAAGGCAGGCGATATTGACATAGCTGTCGTACCACGCTCCGAGCGACTAAAACTCCACGACTTCCCTTCCGAGAAATTCTACACCACAGACTATATCCTGCTGATGCCCTCGTGGCTTTCGACCACAAGCGACTATACCTCCGAGAAGGCGTGGCAGGGCAAGAGGTTACTCACCGACACACACTTCCGCACCCACCAGTCATTCAAGGAGTTGGAGAGGTGTGGCGCACTCTGCGACACCACCCAAATGGATGGCGTTGAGATGGCACGCAGGGTGGCTATTGGCAAGGCAGAGGCGGCAATCTGTGAGCGTAGTGAGGCGGCACTTGCACGCTTTCTCTATCGCTCATTACAGGAGGTTGCGACTATCGAGGAGCCTTGTGATGTTATCCTCATCTTCGCCAATCGGAAGATAAAGGAGCTTTTCGCCTCATCGCTCAGGGAGTTCTCTACCTCCGAGGAGTATGCCTACCTCGTTGAGCTCTACTTTGGTGAAACATCCATCACGGAGCGTTTCAAACAACTCAAATACCGCCCTACGAGGGTGGTGGATGGCATCTCCGTGTGGGATTCACAACTAAAACACATTGCCGAGAAAGTGGGTGTCGATTGGCGCCTGATGTCGGCTATGGCATACCACGAATCACGCTTCCGCAATGACCAGATTTCCCACAAAGGGGCTGTCGGACTGATGCAAGTGACTCCCATTGTGGCGGAGGATTTTGGCTTGGAGGAGGGTTACGACCTTGCCGACCCGAGTACCAACATTTCACTCGCCGCAAGACTCATTCGTCGCAGCAGTCGTGCACTCGGCTTCGGCAACTTCCCCTCCACCGACGACGAAGTAGCTATCGTTGTGGCGAGCTACAACTGTGGCATAACCCGCACGCTCGAAGCCCAAAGGCTCGTGGTTGCCGAGGGGGGCAATGGTTGTTCGTGGGAAGCAATCAAGGCAATGATGATAAATATGAGCAACCCCGAGTGGATTGCCACGAGCGACTACAAGATGCACCGTTTTGGCGACGCACCCGTAACGATTGCCTACACCGAGGGGGTTATGGAACTCTACTCCACCTACCGAGAATCTATCCAATAGAGGCACACTTTCTGCCTTTGAAATCCCACTAAGAGAATAATATCACAAGAAAAATGGCTTTTTGGAGAGAAGGTTGTACTATTTTCTCCAAAAATGCGTTACCTTTGTGAGTTGTGCGCTCGTGTGCGCACGAGGCAAGACAGATTTAAGATTATAAAAACACTTAGACTCAATATGAAAAAATTAGTCAAACTCTGTGGATGGATGGCAGTGGTGCTCGTGGCACTCACTATGGCAACCTCCTGCAAAGCAGAGCCCGAGAAGACCGATGTGGAGTTTAGCTACGCCACATTCTCCTGCGCTGAGGGTGCCGATGGTGCCAACATATCACTCTACCTGATGTACTCGCCCTACAAATTCCCCGTAGTGGTTGATATGGATGTAGAGATGATTTCGGGTAAGGATGCCGAGGGCAATGAGCTCTTACTCGACGATGTCATTGAGTTCATCG
>JAGCJH010000069.1 GCA_017648105.1 Tidjanibacter sp. | reverse complement strand
TTGGCAGAGAATGCACTCCCCCACTGGGAACTCGCATCGAAGTATGACATCATCGACTTCGAGCTTGGCGTGAAGATCACTGGCGCAGGTTTCCCCGTTTATAATGGCAAAGGTGCTGCTTTACAGCGTGCTCTGATCACCTACTTCCTCGACAAAAACACCGAGGCTGGCTACTTGGAGGTATTGCCCCCCATTATGGTCAATGAGGCTTCGGGCTTCGGTACTGGTCAGCTGCCCGACAAAGAGGGTCAGATGTACCACGCAACTGCCGACAACTTCTATATGGTACCCACCGCAGAGGTGCCCGTTACCAACATCTACCGTGACTCGATTGTAGATGAGCGCGACCTCCCCATCCAGCTCACCGCCTACACCCCCTGCTTCCGTCGTGAGGCTGGCTCGTATGGTAAGGATGTAAGGGGTCTGAACCGTCTGCACCAGTTCGACAAGGTCGAAATCGTGCGCATCAACCACCCCGACAGCTCCTATGAGGCTCTCGATGAGATGGTTGCACACGTGGAAAAACTCGTGTCGGCTCTCGGTCTTCCCTACCGCATCTTGCGTCTTTGCGGTGGCGATATGAGCTTCACTTCGGCTCTGACCTACGACTTCGAGGTTTATTCGGCAGCACAGGGCAGGTGGCTTGAAGTTTCGAGCGTGTCGAACTTCGAGTCGTTCCAAGCAAACCGACTCCACCTCCGCTATCGCACCGAGAACAAGAAGACTGCGCTCTGCCACACCCTCAACGGCTCGTCGCTCGCACTGCCTCGTATCGTTGCGGCACTCTTGGAGAACAACCAGACTCCCGAGGGTATCGTTGTTCCCGAGGTTTTGCGTCCCTATCTCGGTTTTGATCTGATTGCTGGCAAATAAAAAAGGGCACGAATACCTACATTTTGGTAGGGTTTGTGTAAAATAAAATTGTTGTGGGGGTGCGAGGTAACAATTTTTGATTATCTTTGCATTACCAAACGGAAGAAAACACTATTAAACTTTTTTAACAAATAGAGATTATGGCTTACAAAATTGATCCCGAAAAATGTGTAGCTTGTGGTAGCTGCATTGGCGAGTGCCCCGTAGAGGCTATCTCGGCTGGCGATGTTTATGTTATTGATGCTGACACTTGCATTGAGTGCGGTAGCTGCGTAGATGTATGCCCCAATGAGGCTATTTCGTTGTAATCAACGAATAACCAAATAGAATGAGGCGACTACCTTTGGGGTGGTCGCCTCTTCTGTTTCAACACCACCCACAATGCCTTTTTTCGGTAGGGGCGTAGCACCATTTTAGGAAAAAATAGTATATTTGTAGTTGGTTACTATATTTTATATAGTACGCAAACAGGAGAAACCACAGAAAAAAAATACCAAATACTATGCAACTTAATATAGAACAGGTATTGGCGAGCAAGGCTCCAAAACTGGCAAAGCGTCTACCACGCTTCCTACTCCGCTATCTCAAAAAAATCATCCACCAAGACGAAATCAACCAGATACTCGAAAAGAACGGCACAATGAACCACATCGACTTCATCCGTGCGGGTCTTGCTGAGATGGGTGTAACTTGGAGAGTCGAGGGTATGGAGCGCATCCCCAAGGAGGGTCGATTCATCTTCGCATCCAACCACCCCTTCGGAGGTATGGATGGTCTTATTCTTGCACAGGAGGTCGATAGGCACTTCGGCAAGGATGTGCGTAGCATCTCCAACGACTTACTCCTTTTTGTTGAGCCCTTGCGCCCAATGTTCCTGCCCGTGAATAAGCACGGCAAGCAGTCACGAGAGGCTGTTAAGATTTTCGAGGATACATTCGCAAGCGAGATTCCCATTCAGACTTTCCCCGCAGGTCTTTGCTCACGACGCATCAAAGGCAAAGTAACCGACCTCGAATGGCGCCCCAGTTTCGTAAAGAAAGCCGTACAGCACCAGAGGGATGTTGTGCCCGTATATGTGGAGGGCGAGCTCTCCAACCGTTTCTACAATATCTCCAATGTGCGCAAATTCTTCGGCATCAAGGCGAACATCGAGATGCTCTTCCTTGTGGATGAGATGTTCTTGCAGAAGGGTAAGCACATCGTACTCCACATTGGCGAGCCCATCAAGTGGCAGACCCTTGCAGAGATGTCTTCGCCCAAAGAGATGACCGAGTATGTGAGGAGCAAATCCTATGAGATGGCTCCCAAGAAGTAAAAAAAAACAGAGAGTATGAAGCCAATCATAAAACCCGTTTCACGCACACTCCTAATGAGAGAGTTGAGAGAGGAGTTCTTCTTGCGTGAAACAAACCGTGCGGGCAACGAGATATACATCATCACCGCCACCGAGTGCCCCAATGTAATGAAAGAGATTGGGCGCCTGCGTGAGTGGGCATTCCGCAGTGCGGGAGGTGGTACGGGCGAGAGCGTCGATATCGACGAGGACGACTTGGCACCTGGCGGCTACAAACAGCTCATCGTGTGGGACCCCATAGCGAAGGAGATTGTGGGTGGTTACCGCTTCATTGTCTGCTCACAGCGTGACCAGAAGCACATCTCCACCGAGCACTACTTCCACTTCCTCGACAAGTTCCGTGACGACTACCTGCCCTACGCCATCGAGCTCGGCAGGAGTTTTGTACACCCCAACTACCAGAGCACACGAGCAAATGCCAAGAGCCTCTATGTGATGGATAATGTGTGGGATGGTTTGGGGGCAATTATGGTCAATAACCCCAGCAAAAAATACTTCTTCGGCAAGGTCACGATGTATGGTCACTACAACATCGAGGCTCGCAATATGCTGATGTACTTCCTCCACAAGCACTTCCCCGCAAAAGAGGGACTCTTGGAGCCCATAAACCCCATTGAGCTTGGTATCAATGAGGAGAGTATGGAGCGCCTCTTCATCGGCGAGGATTATGCCGAGGACCACAAAATCCTCACTCGTGAGCTCAAAGAGCGTGGCGAGTTCATTCCCCCAATGATAAACTCCTATATGAATGTGTCGCCCTCGATGATGGTCTTCGACACGGTCATCAACCCCGACTTTGGCGATGTGGAGGAGACAGGTATCCTGATTACCATTGGCGACCTCTTCCCCCACAAGTTGGAGCGACATACCAAAGGTTTGGTGCGTCGTGGTCGCCTACAAAAACTCTTCGACCACACGATGATTGCTCTGGATAACATTGTGACTGGCAAGGCAGCCTCCTCCGTGAAGATTGCCCTCCGTCGCCGCCACACAGAGCGCACAAGAAGGGTGGCAAGGGGAGAAAAGAACAAAGAGTAATTATTTGCTTAGTAGTCGTTCCTCCTTAAAGCCTTTAATTCCCTTAAAGCCCTTAGAGCCCTTAATCAAGACTATAAAAAAAGTCGTAAAACCACACAATAAAAACACCAGAAAAAGCATTATCTCTACAAAGGACAAACACTACAAAGAGGTGCTATGAATAACGAGGTAAACATACTATGGGTGGATGATGAGGTCGAACTCCTCAAACCCCACATCCTCTTCCTCGAAGGAAAGGGGTGTGTGGTCGATACTTGCAACAACGGCTACGACGCCGTAGATATGGCAAGTGTCACACCCTACGACCTCATAATTCTCGATGAGATGATGCCCGGTATGACAGGGCTTGAAACACTCCCAAAAATCAAGGAGGTACGCCCCTCCACGCCCGTGATTATGGTCACAAAGAGCGAGGAAGAGAATATTATGGACAAGGCTATCGGCAGCAAGATTGCCGACTATCTCATAAAGCCCATCAACCCCAATCAGGTGCTCCTTTCGATAAAGAAGAATGTCCACCGTGAGAGGCTCGTGACGGAGCAGACCACTGCCGACTATCGTGCCGAGTTTGGCAAAATCAGCCTTTCGCTTGGCGAGGCTCGCACCTTTGCGGACTGGTGTGCCATTTACCGTAAAATTGTGGGCTGGGAGATGGAACTCACGGAGTCCACTGATAGTGGTATTCGTGACATCCTCGCCTATCAGAAGAGTGAGGCAAACACCGAGTTTGGCAAGTTCATCAAGCGCAACTATCTCGACTGGATTGGCACCGAGGGCGATGAGCGCCCCACTATGTCCCACACCCTCCTTCGCAATCGTGTGTTCCCCGAGGTGGAGAGGGCTGAGGGTAAGGTTACGCTCATTGTCATCGACAACTTCCGATACGACCAGTGGCGCACAATTCTCCCACTGCTCCACCCCATCTTTGACCTCCAAAGCGAGGATTTCTATTGCAGCATTCTTCCCACCGCCACGCAGTATGCACGCAATGCACTTTTTGCAGGGCTGATGCCTCTGGCTATCGACAAGATTATGCCCGAAAAGTGGCTCAACGACAACGAGGAGGGTGCGAAAAACAAGTATGAGGAGGAGTTTTTGCGCAGGGGGCTTTCCAGAAGTGGCAAAAATTGGAAGGTCACATTCGACAAGCTGATAAAACCAGAGGCGGGCAGGAGGCTCATAGACAACTTCCAGCACATCAAGGAGGCGGACTTCTCGGTCATCGTCTATAACTTCCTCGACATCCTCTCCCACGCACGCACCGAGACGCAGATTATCCGTGAGCTCACGGAGGATGAGGCTGCGTTCCGTTCGCTCACTCGTTCGTGGTTTGAGCACTCGGAGCTGATAACCATCCTGCGTATGCTTGCCGAGGCTGGGCACACGGTCATCATCACCTCCGACCACGGCTCCACACGAGTGGAAAACCCCGTGAAGGTCTTGGGCGACAAGGAGACCTCTCCAAACCTGCGCTACAAGACAGGGCGTAACCTGAACTACAACGCCAAAGAGGTCTTTGAGATTACTCGCCCACAGGATGCGCAACTGCCACAGGGCAACCTCACAAGCAGTTACATCTTCGCCCTCGGCAAGGACTTCCTGACCTATCCCAACAATGCAAACCAGTTCATCCGCTACTATCGTGGGACATTCCAACACGGCGGCATATCAATGGAGGAGATGATCGTTCCCTACATCACATTGAAGCCTAAGGCATAAAAAAAGAGCGCTACTTTTCAGATAGCGCTCTTTGTTTTATGAATTGAATTTCCTTACAATAGCCCTTACATCGTCGGGACCCGAGCCATTGCAATCGTAGGTCACCGTGTGGATACCAAACTCCGAGGCTGCCTCCGTATTGGCAATCTTATCGTCTGCGAAGATGGTTTCGCTGGGTACCAGATTGTAGCGAGAGAGAATAGCCTCATAGATACCCCTATCGGGCTTATTGATGCGCTCCTGATAGGACACCACAGCACCATCGAAGTGCTCGAAAACGGGGAATTTAACCAACTCGGCATAGAACTCGCCCGACATATTGGAGAGCACATAACACTTGATGCCCTGCTCTTTGAGTTCCCTAATGAGCTGCTCGGTTTCGGGGATGGGTTGGAGGAGTTCGAGGAGTTTCTGCACCTGATTGTTGGCATCCTCCATTGTGAGGTTATAATCCTCGGCGAGCATCTTGGTCACCTCCGCACGGGTATAGGTACCTCGGTCGAACTCGCTCCAATACTCAGGAAATGCCTCATCTGCTGAGATGAATGCAAAAGTTTCGCCCAGCACATCGCCAAGCCTCTTGAAATCACGACCCAACACCACTCCGCCAAGGTCAAAGATTACATTTTTAATCATCGTTGTCTATTCCTTTTTTTTCTCTTCTTGTTAATCAATCTCAATCCTACGCTTCGTGGGACTCTGCACCTCAATCTTCACAGTCATCACATCGTCGGGCAGGAGCGCCTCAATCTTCTCCGACCACTCCACAAGGCACAGACCATCGGAGTAGAAATACTCCTCATAGCCCATATCGAGCGCCTCCTCAGGAGTGTCGATGCGATAGAAATCAAAGTGGTAGATGGGTCTTCCCTCCGCAGCGTCATAGCGGTTCACGAGCGCAAAGGTGGGGCTTGTAACCACATCCTCACTACCCATCTGGGCGCAAATCTCCCGTATGAGCGTAGTCTTACCCGCACCCATCGAGCCGAAAAATGCCACCACATTTCTACCATCTAATGCTGCAATAATCTCCTCCGCAGCATCGGGCAGATCGCCCAAACCATTCACAAAAATCTCTTTCATATATTGTTTTATATTCCTTTTTCTTCTCTCTTGCCACTTCCTGTAAAAAAAGCCTCACAAAAAACTTTTTAGACAGACTTTTTTACACAGCCTTAAAGGCTTTAAGGGCTTTAACGACCTTAAAAAAACTACTCACTACTCTAAAAATCCTCGCCATACCTCTTGCGGAGGATTCCCTCGTCGTCCTTCACGCTCTCTCGCATCCAGCGGTAGAGCAGTTGGCTGCGCTCTTCGGGCGTCAGGCGCCAGTCACACTCGCTCCTATGGAGCCTCTCCACCAACCCCTGAATTAAAATCGCAGCGCACGCCGACACATTGAGGCTCTCCACAAAGCCATACATCGGAATCTTGATGAATTCATCCGCCACCTCCATAATCTCGGGCGAGATACCCTGCTTCTCGGTGCCAAACACAAGACAGAACTTGCCCTTGGTAACATCGAAACTATCGGGGGTCATATCGTTCGTGTGGGGCGTGGCAGCAACAATGCGATAGCCCTCGCCTTTCAGGTGAGCCACAGCCTCCGAGGTGCTACCATAGCGCTGAATATCCACCCACTTATCCGTGCCACGCACGATGTGGTGGTTTGCCTGAAAGCCACACAAAAACTCTATGGCGTGCAGTTCCTGCACACCAAAAGCCTCGCAATGGCGCACAAGGGCACTGGCATTCTGGGGATGAAAAGTATTCTCGGCACAGACGGTCATATACTTTGTGCGGTCTGCCACCACCCTCTGCATTGTTGCAAACCTCTCGGGAAGCATAAACTCCGCAAGGTAGGCAGTGCGCTCATCGTACCATTCCTTTGATTTAGCGATATTTGCCATCGTCGTCGAGCATTTTGATGTAACTTTCATAGCGACTCTCGGAAATCACACCCTCCGCAACCGCCTTCAAGACGGCACACTGAGGCTCGTGGGTGTGGGTGCAGTTGTAGAACTTGCAACCCTTGCTCTCCCTCATAATCTCCGGGAAGTAGTGGTAGAGTTCCTCGGGCTTAATGTCGATAAGTCCAAACCCCCTGATACCCGGGGTATCAATGAGCCTACCGCCAAACGAGAGCGCATAGACGTGCGAGAAGGTAGTGGTGTGCTTACCCTGCAAGTGCGCCTCCGAGATTGCACCCGTCTTGGCAGCTGCCGAGGGCTCAATGGCATTCACAAGGGTCGATTTTCCCACACCCGAGTTGCCCGCAAAGAGCGTTGTCTTATCTCGGAGCAGCTCAATGACCTCCTCCACACCCTCGCCCGTGAGTGCCGAACACTCAATGATGCGGTAGCCTGCCGACTCATAGACCTTGTGGAAGTGAGCAAGCAGTTCGGGGTGCTCTCGTGCGGTGTCAATCTTATTGAGGATAATCACTGCGGGGACTTTATATGCCTCGCAAGTGACCAAAAATCTATCTACAAATTCGGGAGCCGTAACGGGCGCTGCGATGGTTACCACAACTGCTGCACGGTCGATATTGGCAGCGATGATGTGGCTCTCTTTGGAGAGATTGGATGCTCGACGGATGATGTAGTTGCGACGCTGTGCGATGCTCACAATCAAACCCTCGCCCGCCTCCGAAAACTCCACACCTACACGGTCGCCAACAACCACTGGCGATGTGGAACGGATACCTTTGAGCCTCAGGCGACCCCTCGTGCGGCAATCATAGACCGCACCCTCAATCTCCACTTTATACCAGCTACCTGTGCTCTCGATTACTACGCCCTCTTGTATCATATAGCTTCGTTTTTAATTTCACCATCCTCACTCTTCTTGCCGAATGGGTTGCCCTCCAACAGCGACTCTTTGGCTTCTTCGAGATAGGGGAAGACGATGCCGGCAACTCTCTCGATGGGCTCCACAAGTTTCGACTCCGCAATCACCTTATCATCAACAATGTGTAGCGAAGTATTGATATTGCGGAAGAGTCCCAAAAGAAGATTCAACACCAATGAATAGACAACAAGCGATAATAGTGCGCCACCGATTTTATCCACCACACCCAGACCGATACCATTCAAAATCCAGCCCGAGATGCGAGAGAAGAGGTATGCCACAGCCACGCCCACAGCAAAGAGGATTATATATGCAGCAATACCATCGACATCCACCCCAATCCACTCGGAGAGTTTGTCGTTGAACTCAAAGGCAAGCCACACGCCAAAGAGGAGTCCTAAAAATGAGGATGCCTGCGAGATGATACCCTTTCGCAGTCCGCTAATGAGCGCCCATACAAGCACCAAAGCGAGGATGATATCAAGGATGTTAAGTGTTTCCATTTTGGGTCGATAAAAAATTTTCTCAAATGTAGTGATTTTTTATCATTATACCAAAGGTATAACAACATCCCGTTATTTTCTTGACGCTCTTTACTTCGCATAGGGAGGGGGTAAATGAAAATTATTTTGTACTTTTGTCTATTGAACAACGCAAAGAAAGGTATGAAAAGAGTTTGGAACACACCACTATGGATAATTTGGGCGCTCCTATGCGTAGCTTGTACCACGCAGCCATTACCACAGCCAACCCCCAATAAGCCCGACACCGAGCAAGGTGGCAGTAGCACCGACACTGAGCAAGGTGGCAGTGGCAGCAGCACCGACACCGAGCAGGATGGCGATGTTGATGAGTCGAAGGAGTCGTATGTGGTGATTCTCTCGATGGATGCCTTCCGCTACGATTTGGCAGATATGTACGACACCCCAACACTCGACTCTATTGCCCGAGTGGGTGTCTATTCGGAGATTATGCCCTGCTTCCCCAGCAACACATTCCCCAATCACTACTCAATGGCTACGGGTTTGCACCCCGACCATCACGGCATTGTCAACAACACATTTTTCGACGAAACAACCTACAAGACATACTCCATCTCGGATGACGATGCGAAGGCTGATGCCAATTTCTACAAAGGAGAGCCCATCTGGAACACCGTTGAAAGGCAGGGACTTACGGCTCATATATATGGTTGGGTGGGCATTGATGCCAACATCAACAATCGCAAGCCTACCGTAGCAATGTCCTACGACTATCGCCTCTCGCAGAGGCAACTCGCCGACAAGGTAATTGATGCTATGTGTCAAGAAAATGTGGAGGACATCCCCAACCTTGTAATGTGGTACTTCGATGAGCCCGACGCCGTGGAGCACGATTATAGCCCCACCTCCGACCAGACCCGCCGAGTGGTGGAGGAGATTGATGATGTGTTGGCTTACTTTATGCGAGAGATGCGCAACTCTCCCGTCTTTGAGGACATCAATTTCATCTTCACATCCGATCACGGAATGGTTGAACTTCATCCCGACAAGTATTTCAACATCTATTCGCTCATACCCAATAAGATACAATACTACTACAACTCCAACCCCGTAACGCTCAAACCCTACGACTTGGCAGAAACAAAGGCTATCTACAACACTCTCAAAGCGCACGAGGAGGAGGGACATTATCGTGTGTGGCTCCGAGAAGATATGCCCGAAGAACTCCACTATGGCACCTACACTACACGCATCTATCCCATTGTGTTGCTTGCAGATACAGGATGGAAAGTAGTGTACAACAAGAACGCCAACAGCGGTCGCCCCACAGCAAAATACTCCAATCACGGCTACAACCCCTACGACAGAGAGATGCATATGGTCTTCTATGGCTGCGGTCCCGCCTTCAAGAGAGGTTACACCCACAACAAAGTGTTCCAAAACCTGAACGACCACCTCATAATTTCACACATCTTGGGCATCGACCCTGCAACCCCCAACGATTGCACTTGGGAGGATATCGAAGGGCTGTTTGTCACCGAGTAAGTGTATTCTCGGAATACCGACACACCTTTGCATCATTATTTTTGTTACCTTTGTGCACACATTGGGTACAAAGTACCCAACTAACCGCAATTTTGATATGAGAAAACTGGCGACAAGATACCTTCTACTGGTGGTGGCACTCCTGCATTTTGCCCCCACACTCTCGGCTCGTGAGACCTACACGCTCAACCGAGATTGGAAATTCTTTACCTACTCGGAGGACTTCTCCACAATCGTCAATCTTCCCCATCAATGGAACTCCGACGCACTGGGTGGCAAACTCGACTACTATCGTGGCACGGGCAACTACCTCCGCTATGTCGATTTCCGTGAGGAGTGGAAAGGTAAGCGACTCTACCTCCGCTTTGGTGGTGCAAACCTTGTAACGGATGTGCTTGTCAATGGTCGCCACATAGGTCGCCACGAGGGCGGCAGCAGCTCATTCACATTTGAGATTACAGACCACATCAACTTCAACGGCAGAGATCTGCTGTGGATCATCGTCGATAATGGACACAACACAGAGGTTATGCCCACCGCTGGCAACGAAATCTCCTATGGAGGTCTTTTCCGTGAGGTGAGCCTTATCATCGAGGAGCCCACCCACATAAGCCTCGACCACTACTCCTCCAATGGTGTCTATATTCACACCAAGAGCATCGACAAGGAGGTTGTGAAGGGCGAAGTAGAGGTGCGCATTAGCTCTCAGAGCGCCCAAACAGCCCAGCTTGCCCTGAGCATCAAGGACAGCGAGGGGGCAGAGGTACATACCGCCACTCAGAAGGTACGCACACAGAAGGGCTCAACCGCCACCTTCATACCCTTTGAAATCAAAAATCCACGCCTATGGAACGGCACCATAGACCCCGCACTCTACACCTTCAATCTGACCCTCTCTGTGGGAGGCGAGAAGTGTGATGAGGTGGGTGCGCAGAGTGGTTTCCGCCACATCGCAGTAGGCTCTGAGGGGTTCCTACTCAATGGCGAGAAATATCCCATCCGAGGTGTGCTGTTGCATCGTGACAGGGCACTGAGTGGTATGGCTGTGACCGAGAGGGAGGTTATGGAGGATATTGAGTTTGTCTGCGAGATGGGTGCCAATGCCATCCGTGTGGTTGGTGGCTCCCACCACCCCACCTTCTACCGCATCTGCAACACGCTCGGCATTGTGGTAATCAACGACCTCCCCTTTATGGGCGCTACAACCCGCAATGGCAAGGGTTTCTTCAATACCGAAAACTTCCGCAATAATGGCAAAGAGCAACTCTGCGAGATGGTCTATCAGAACTACAACTACCCCTCTGTGGTGGCGTGGAATCTCTTTTCGGAGCTCGAAACAAGGGGTGAGAACCCTGCGGACTACATCCGCACACTCCACTCGCTCGCCAAACGACTCGACCACACACGACTCACCTCGGGTTGGAGCAATCAAGACGGCGAAATCAACTTCATAACCGACCTTGTGGTGTGGAGCCATTCGTTTGGTTGGATGGAGGGTATGCCCAACGATATTGCCGTATGGCAGGAGCAACTCCACTCCGTACCCGAGTGGAATGCAATTCATTCGGCTGTGAGTTATAAGTGTGGAGGCAACATCTTCCACCAGAGCGACCTCTTGGAAAAACCTCTCTCGTCGAGCAGTTGGCATCCCGAGAGGTGGCAGACCTACTTCCACGAAACATACCTCTCCTCACTCTCCGCCGACGACAACTTCTGGGGCATCTTCGTAGATGGACTCTTCGACTACGCCTCGGTGGACACCCATCGTTCGGCTGGTGGCGTATGTGATATGGGACTCGTGAGCTTCAACCGCCAAGCACGCAAAGACGCCTTCTATCTCTACAAGGCTCTCTGGAACGACAGCGAGGATTTCCTCCACATTGCCGAGCGTCGCTGGGGGCGTCGTAGCAACACACAACAGACAATCAAGGTCTATACCTCCCTGCCCGAAGCGGAGCTCACAATCAATGGCGAGTTCCTCGGTGCTAAGGAGTGTGAGAATGGTTGCGTGGTGTGGGAGAATGTAACCCTCAGGCGTGGCACCAACTCTGTGGAGGTTACATCCCGAGGCATCACAGACCGCATAACAATCGAAATCCCATACAGCTACGCAGAGGATTTGTAGGGGCTCGATACCATATTTATATTATAACCTACGACTATGATGAAGGACTTTTTTGAGAATGTAGCGGTGTCAATGACCGTGTGTGACCTCGAAGGTAATGTTGTCTATCAAAATCAGCGTGCCGTAGAGGCATTGGGCGAGGCTCGTGGTCACAATTTGGAAGAGTGCCACAAGGCAACCTCGTGGGCAAAGATTCAGGAGATGATTGCCGAAGGGACAACCAACGCCTACACCATCGAGAAGCGTGGCGTGCGCAAACTCATCTACCAAACCCCCTGGTATGAGGCGGGCAAGGTCGCAGGTCTTGTGGAATACTCCATCGTTCTGCCCGACAATATGCCCCACAAGGTAAGGGGTTGAGAGTTGGTTCTTTATAAGGTCCTTAAAAACCTTAACACCCTAAAACTCTCTAATTGCCAAACAATAAGGCGAGTCCGCAGTTTGCTTGTTGCAAATGAGGAACTCGCCTATTATAATGTGGTGCAAAATCTGCCCGACTATATCTATTTTTTCAAGAGTGCAGAAGCCTGCTCTCGGGCAGATGCGGTAATATCCGTACCCGACAGCATAGCAGCAACCTCCTCCACACGCTCCTCGGAAGTGAGCAAACGAATATGGGTATTGCCATCCTGCTTATAGACACGGAAGTGGGTATCGCCCTTCGATGCAACCTGAGGCAGGTGGGTAATATTGACAACTTGACGACCAAGCGACAGCTCGGCAATAATCTGACCTGTAACATCCGCAACCCTACCCGAGATACCAGTATCAATCTCATCAAAGACAACCGTAGGCATCTGGGTCTTATCCGCCACGAGGGCTTTCAAGCAGAGCATCACACGGGAAATCTCACCGCCCGATGCAACCTTCTCGACAGGTTGGGGTGTAAACTTGGGCGACGACGAGAAGCGGAAGGTTATATGGTCGCCACCCGCAGGAGTGAGCCCCTCGGCTGGGGTCACATCGCAAACAAAGCGGCTCTGCTCCATACCGAGCCTTGCGAGCATCTCCTCGGTCTTTGTGGAGAGTATCTGAGCAGCCTTCGTGCGGGAGGTGGTGATGCGTAAGGCAGCCTTCACGGCACTCTCACGACGCTTTTCAACCTCCGCTTCGAGGCGAGTGAGCGACTCATCGGCATCGACAATCACACCCAATTTCTCGGCATACTCCCTCTCAATAGCCATCAGTTCCTCAACGCTCTGCACACCGTGCTTACGCATAAGGGTATAGATGGCATCTATGCGCTCAACTGTTTGGCGAGCCTTCTCGGGGTCGGCATCGACCCTCTCACGACCCTCGGCAAGGAGCGCCGAGATATCTTTGAGTTCCACAAGCGCACCTCGCACCCTCTCGGCAATACCCTCCGCAGGGGCATAGGCATCCTTAATCTTCTGGAACGAATTCTCAATAGTTTTGAGCCTTGCAAGCACTCCCGTCTCTTCCTCGTCGAGCATCTGACCGCCACCACCAAGTGCCTCGGTGATGCGTTCCACATTGTCCAAGAGGCGCTGCTGGCTCTCCAACTCCTCCAACTCTCCCTCCTTCAAGTGCAGAGCCGAAAGTTGGTTATACTGGAACTCCACATACTCTTTATCCCTCATTGCCGCCTCAACCTTCGCACGCAAGTCCGAAAGCTGACGCTCAGCACTACGCAGGGCATCATACTTAGTTGCATACTCCTCCAAGAGCGCACCATTCTCCGCCACCGCATCAACGATATCCATACGGAAGCTCTCCTCGGCAATCATCAGCGAGTGGTGCTGTGAGTGGATATCTATAAGGCGTGTGCCAATCTCTTTGAGCACTGCAAGCGACACAGGCAGGTCATTGATATATGCCCTCGACTTACCGGCAGGAGTAATAACTCGACGGATGATTGTTTCGTCGGCATACTCCAAGTCGTGCTCCTCAAAGAGCCCCTGCAAGCGGTAGGCACCTATCTCGAAGGTACCCTCCACGACGCAACCCTTGCCACTCTCTTTGAGTGTGGCAATATCTGCTCTCTCGCCCAGCACAAGACCGAGCGCTCCGAGCAGGATACTCTTACCCGCACCCGTTTCGCCCGTGATGATATTCAGGCGAGGCGAGAGGGTCATATCCAAGCGCTCAATGAGTGCGTAGTTCTCTACCGTAAGGTGGCGTAACATTCGTGGTTGGGATTTACGATTCTGGTGTGGGGTTCTGTTTTCAATCAATGAAGCGGGCGGGGAGACAAATATAACGCTCCCCAGCCCGCATCAGGTGACTATTATTCTCCCTATCGCAGACTATTTCTCTTTGAACACAACCTCACCATCGAGGAACTCCTCGGTAGCGATGAGGGTGGGTTTAGGAATGCGCTCATAGTATTTTGAAATCTCGATCTGCTCACGGTTCTCGAAGGTCTCTTCGAGAGCGTCGGTCGATGACGAGAAATCTGCCAACTTACGGTTGAGCTCCTGTTTGAGTTCAGTAGCGATTTGGTTTGCTCGTTTTGCGATGATAGTTACCGACTCATAGACATTGCCCGTGGGGGTGTCGATGTCGGTAAGTTTACGAGTTACAGTGTTGTTGGGAACATTCTTTTTGATTTCCATTTCTTTATTCCTCCTTAATTTGGTGGTGTTATTTTTTGTTTGCTTTTATTCCTCTTCTGTCTGGTTGTCATCCTCGGCAGCCCCTCCCTCAGCATTGTTCTTCGCAAGGAAGCGCTTGATAGACCTCTGCATTCGCTCCGCCGCCTTTGCGTGGCGAGAGTTGGGGAACTCCGAGATGAAGTTGTAGTAGGCATCCATCGCATCGAGGTATCGGTCTATCTGCAACGACGAGATGGAGTTGGCAGCCAACTTGTAGCTCGAATCGAGCGTCAAGTAGAGCATCTCCTCACGGTGAGGACTCTCGGGAAACTCCGCAAGAGCGTTGTTGAAGGCGATGATTGCCGCTTTGTAGCGCTCGGTCTTGTAGTAGGTACGAGCGTTGATGTAGGACTTGTCGTAGAGTTTGCCTCTGAGCTCTTTGAGCCTCATCTCACACACGCCGAGTTTGGGCGAGGTGGGATAGCGCTCCATATACTCACTGATAGCCGAGATTGCCTGCAAAGTTGTTGTCTGGTCACGGCTGGGCTGGGGCGAGGAGAAGTAGAAGCCCATAGCGTGCATATACTCCACATCCTCCAAGAGGGGACTGCGACCATAGGTGCGACGATACTCATCGAAGATGGATGCGCTTGTATGGAAATCGCCCTGCTTGTAGTAGCAACAGCCAGTGTAGTACATAATCGTGTCGGAGCGCATTGTGGAGGCATAGCGAGGCGCAATCTCCGTGAAGAGTTGGAGTGCGTGCTCAAAGTCACCATCGTCGTAATACTTGATGGCAGCATTGTACATCTGCTCCGAGTCGTTGAGCTTCAACAACTTATTGAAGGGGCTACAGCCCACAATGCCTATTGCTATGGCAACTACTGCCCACTTGATAATCTCTCTTGCTTTCATATCTTTTCTTCTCGTGTGCATTTTCGCACCGCCTCACACCCTACACATAGGGGCATTTAGCGTGCAAAGTTATACATTTTTAACGACTAACGAAAAAATATATTATATTTTTACCTCTATTTTATGGAGTTTTTCACTATCTTTGGGAAACAGATCCATAAAACAGACCACAATGGCGACGATACTCACACGATTTGAGGAGCACCTGAGGGCAGAAAAGAGGCTCTCGGAGGGTACGGTGGCGAACTATCTGCGTGACTGCGGAGAGTTTATCGCCTCGTGTGGCACCACGCCCGAGGAGTTCGATCCACAGGTGGTCACAGCCGAAGACTTCTCGGAGTGGATAATGTCGCTCAGCAACGCCAAGAAGGGGGCTGGGCAAGGTGGGCGCAAGAGCAGTACGCCACTCTACAAGCCCTCCTCCATAAACACCAAAGGTGCTTCTGTGAGGGCGTTTTTTTCGTGGTTGCTTGCCGAGGAAATAATCTCCGCCAACCCCATCAAAAAGTATCACAGACTCAAAACTCCAAACCTCCTTCCTACCTACATTTCCGAGGAGAAAATGGCGCAGATTTTGGAGCAACTGCTCGGGATGCAGAAGAGCGAGGAGTACCTCACACGACGCAACTCGATGCTCGTATTGCTTCTCTACACCACTGGGCTTCGTTTGGCGGAAATCACGAGTCTTACGAGGGCAAATTTCACTCCTTCGTGGAGCGAATTGAGGGTTGTGGGCAAGGGTAACAAGGAGCGCATAATACCAATTATGAGCACCTTACGCCCTCTTCTTGAATGTTTCTACACATTTACTCGCCAAAACATTTGCGTATGTGACCAAAATTCACTATTTTTAACATCAGAAGGACGCACAATGACTCGCCATAATATCGAGCGTGCGGTGCAGAAAGTGCTTGCAGAGTGTGGCGTGGATGGCAAGCACAGCCCCCACATCCTCAGACACACCTTCGCAACTCTACTCTTGGAGAGAGGCGCAGACATCAGGGAGATACAGGAACTCTTGGGACACTCCTCGTTGCAGACAACGCAGATCTACACCCACAACTCCATCTCCCGCCTCAAAGAGGTCTACCACTCCGCCCACCCACGAGGAAAACGCAGAGAGTGAAGAAATGATAAGCTATTCTTTGACAGAACCATGAAACAAATTATCACAAAAAAAGTTACACGCAGTACGCTCATCGGAGTTGTGCTGTTGCTCTCTGCGTGTGTCAATACTCTTGAGCTTACTTCTCCATATAAAAATGGCAATGTAAATAACTTGGAGCAAGCAGCGGAGGGGGCAAAACTCTATTTTGGTTCACACCAAGAGTTGCTCACTCGCTCTGCCGAAGCACCCCTCAACGAAGACGCTCCATTTGTAGTTGGAAATATCGTTCCAGATTGGAACAGTGCAGTAAGTATTGCAAATAATGAAAAGCAATACACTGATTTTACAATGCGCAAAGATTTCGATTTCTATTGGCTTCCAAATGATAATGTAGAGCAGAGAGTGAAACTGTATAGTCGCTTTGCATCGGTCGAAGAGTTTGCGCTAGATACTATAAATCAATATATTGCAACCTACATCCCCGATACAGAATACTTGCTATCCTATCCAGCCGTAGCACAGGATTACGGAATCAATTGCGCTGAGTGGTATGAATTTTCGGGCACCGTATTGTACACAACCATTTCAGGACACGTCGTTGCCGTTGCTCATTATACAAAAGGCAAGTCCACTAAGCGAGCATTTCTTTATGATCGAGAGAAAACTGCTGAGGAAAACTTGTTGGATTTCTATGCGATTATGGAGGGAACAGTTCTAGGCATTGGTCTTGCGCAACAAGAAACAAGAGTTGTGACCGACAACGAGGATAACCCCATTGTAATACAAGAGATCATTATAACAGCAAAGAAACCATTTCGACCTACTCTTATGAGTGAGGAATACCCTAATACTATGGTTAATCCATCCGATATCACCCCTACTATCATCATAGATTTGGGCGGAGGTGGCGAAAGCACAAACAAATTCACAAATGAGGGAGAAGATGATGATGAAGAGGAGAAACCCACAGGAAAAGAAATGTTGGAGGACCTCTTTGATACAAGTAGTTTGTCTGAAGAAGATAAAGAGATTGTCGGCAAAATGCTCGAAGATATCATTAAAGATTGTATGGGCGAAGAATTATATAAACAGCTATTGGCTAAATACAATAAAAGTGGGGATACCATTACCCTTATATATAGTCCAAGTACACAGGAAGACTCAAACTTTAATTTTTACACTAATTTTAATTCTAATAACAATATTCCTGATCAAACGATATTAAACCTATTTGACTCCACGAGTGATGTTTTGCTTCACGAAATGTTTCATGCTTATCAACTGATAAGTGGAATGACGGGAGAAAACTTCTGTTCTGCAACTGTGAATTACGAAATAGAGGCACAATTAGCAAAGTATTTCTATGGACTTAGAAACAAAGAGATCATCTCTTTAGAAGATGCCCATAATTTATACAACACCGAAGGTCACCCTTGGTTTCATATTGCCAATTTATCTACCAGCATACAAATGGGCACAACAGAAAGATCTATTGTTAACACCAAACAATATGCAAAGGAGTATAGGAATGCAGTTCAAATATATATAAACAAAAAAGGAGACATTAAATACACCTACGCTATTCCAAACAATATCGAAGATACCATCAAAAATCTAACTTTATTAAGCATAAACTGTCAATAACTATGAGGTATTATTTATTAGCCATAACATTGCTCTTAGCTTCATTTAGTTTTGCACAAGACTATACACAATACTTAAACTTAAACACTCCACCACCCACGGATGCTTCTGTATTTGAGAATGTAGTATTGGATGATTGTACATACATACGAGAGACTGTCGATGAATGCAGTGTGTATTTGTACAAAGAAGGTAGTAGACCTCGCAAGGAAAAACCGACATATCTTGATGGTACCGATGTTCCTGCGGAAGTGTATTTTACTCAAGAAGGCAGATTTTCCATTACCCCTGATATCGCACAAGCTCGATTGATGAAAAAGATAGTAGATGACTCTTTTTCTTCCGATCAGGCGGATTTATTAGAGGGAATAAATATGTTTATTTCATTGAGGGCATCTTCTACCACTGGCGAGATAACTGATGTATATTTTCATTTTGCAAAATCTACATATTACGAAAACATCCCCATAGAGGTTTTTCGTAGTATAGAAAAAAGAATGAAGAACGAGTTATATTTCGATATAACCGATTTTGGCAGAAGATTGACATATAGTTCGTGTGGTTGGGCACAATGCCCTCGTGGCAAAGAAGATAGTGGACTAACGATTGAGGGAGTGACAACATTGCCCAACAGCACACTGCACAACCCCTTAAATGGGAAAATTAACACTCCCAGCGTAGGACAAACAATACCATAGCAAGAAAAACAGAAAATAATCGTCTGCCTTCGTGCAGACATAGTTATTCACTAATAAAAAAAGGAGGATATTATGAACGTAAAGATTCAATCCGTAAAGTTCGATGCAGACAAGAAGCTCATTGACTTCATTGAGAGCAAAGTGAACAAACTCGATCGCTTCGTAGAGCGTGCGATTGCGGCAGAGGTAATCCTCAAATTGGATAAAGACCCCGAGCAGGGCAACAAGGTAGCAACCATCAAACTCGAAGTGCCCACAGACACAATCGTCGCAGAACACCAGAGCAAATCCTTTGAGGAGGCTGTTGATGGCGCAATTGACGCAATCAAGAAACAACTCGAAAAACACAAAGATAAGTTTGCTAAATAAACACACAAAACGCCAGCCCGAAAGGCTGGCGTTTTTGTTTTGTGTCGAACAAGCAACTCTGCTCCTCTAAGTATAACGAAGCAGACGCTCGTTAGGTGCGTTTTGTTAGTAGCCCATACCACCTGCGGGCATTGCGGGTGCGGGAGCCTCCTCCTTCTTCTCAGCCAAGACACACTCGGTGGTAAGGAACATCGAAGCAATCGAAGCGGCATTTTCGAGTGCCACACGGGATACCTTTGTGGGGTCGATGATACCAGCCTCAAACATATCCTCATAGCGGTCAGCACGAGCATTGTAGCCAAACGAGCCTTTGCCCTCTTTCACTTTATTGACAACAACAGAGCCCTCGCCACCTGCATTGGCAACAATCTGACGCAGAGGCTCTTCGATAGCCCTACGCACGATAGCAATACCTGTGGTTTCGTCGTCATTGTCGCCTTTGAGGTCGGCAATAGCCTCCGAAGCACGGATGTATGCCACGCCACCACCTGCAACGATACCCTCCTCGATTGCTGCACGAGTAGCAGCGAGCGCATCCTGCACACGGTCTTTCTTCTCCTTCATCTCCACCTCGGTAGCAGCACCCACGAAGAGCACAGCGACGCCACCAGCCAACTTAGCGAGCCTCTCTTGGAGTTTCTCACGGTCGTAGTCACTGGTGCTATTCTCCATTTGGTAGCGAATCTGTGCCACACGCTCTGCGATAGCCTCTGCCGAGCCTGCACCATCCACGATGGTGGTATTATCCTTACTGATAGTCACTTTGTCTGCCGAGCCGAGCATATCCACAGTTGCGGCATCCAACCTAAGACCCCTATCCTCCGAAATAACCGTACCGCCAGTGAGAACTGCGATGTCCTCCAAGAGTTCCTTGCGCCTATCGCCAAAGCCTGGGGCTTTAACAGCTGCAATCTTGATAGTTCCACGCAACTTATTCATAACAAGTGCGGTCAAAGCCTCGCCCTCAACATCCTCAGCAACAATCAGGAGCGAGCGACCATTCTGTGCTACGGGCTCCAATACGCCCATAATCTCCTTCATTGTGGAGATTTTCTTATCGGTCAGGAGCACATAGGGACGCTCCAAAGTAGCCTCCATCTTATCGGTATCGGTCACGAAATATGCCGAGATGTAGCCCCTATCGAACTGCATACCCTCAACAACATCCACATAGGTCTCGGTGCCCTTTGCCTCCTCAACGGTGATGACACCCTCCTTCTTGACCTTACCAACAGCCTCAGCGATGAGCTTACCGATGCCGTTGTCGTTATTTGCCGAGATGGTAGCCACCTGCTCCACCTTCTCCAAGTTGTCGCCCACCTCTTGGCTCTGCTCCTTGATGTTCTCCACCACAGCAGCCACAGCCTTATCAATACCACGCTTCAAATCCATAGGATTTGCACCTGCGGTCACATTCTTGATACCCACGCCAATGATAGCCTGAGCAAGAACGGTTGCGGTGGTTGTACCATCGCCCGCATCGTCATTGGTCTTGCTTGCAACCTCCTTGACAATCTGTGCGCCCATATTTGCAAAGTTATTTTCGAGCTCCACCTCTTTTGCCACACTCACACCATCCTTGGTGATGTGGGGTGCTCCAAACTTCTTGTCGATAATAACATTGCGACCTTTGGGACCCAAAGTAACCTTCACAGCATTTGCGAGTGCATCTACGCCCTCTTTGAGGAGCTCTCTCGCCTCTACATTATATTTAATCTCTTTTGCCATAATATTACATTTATCAACAGCCGACCGTCAATAGCCAACCATCAAAAAAAATTACTCTTTACTCTTTGTTCTTTGATTACTCTACAACTGCAACGATGTCCGACTGCTTCATAATGAGGTAGGTTTCGTTCTCATAGTGGAGCTCGGTACCCGAGTATTTGCCATAGAGCACAGTGTCGCCCACTGCAACCTCCATCTTAACCTCTGCGGTGCCGGGACCAACGGCGATAACCTTGCCAGCAAGGGGTTTCTCTTTTGCGGTATCGGGAATGAAAAGACCACCCGAGGTCTTCTCCTCTGCGGGATTGGGCAGAATCAAAACTCTGTCCGAAAGGGGTTTAATCATAATTTTTTAGGTTTTTTATGTTACATTTTTAATTCGGTTTATCTTCCTTTTTTGCCCCACTCTCCCGCAACCTTTGTGCCAGACAGCGAGGATGACATTTTGTCAGTTCTTACTTGACACCCAGCACCTCAAATGCCTTTTGGATTGTTTCGTCGATAGGCTCAATCTGTGAGAAGTATCCCACATCCTGCAACTCCGTATTGCGGGCAATGTAGGCTCGGAGCATCGAGATAAGGAGTACCTTTGAGGTGGCAATCTCCTTTCTATTGGGCTTGACACCCTTACCCTCGGCATACTTCACAAAGTCCTCCAAGAGAGTCTTATCACCATCCAAAAAGGCGTTCAACTCTGCGAGGGTGTGGATAGCGTTTATCTCCTTACGATGACGGTCGGCATACTCCATCGTGTAGCGATAGAGAATATTCAGACCCGTAGTAGCATAATAATAGGGGGTCATATCGAGCGTATCAATGGGCACAAAGATGTCGGGCATAATACCACCGCCACCATAGACCACCTTGCCCTGTGGTGTCACAAAACGCAACGAATCGACAAAATGGATGCTATCTGCCGAGAACATCTCGCCATTCTCATAGCGATGAACAATATCGAGCAGATAATCCTTATCGCCCTTGTCATAGGGTTTCTGTATGCAACGCCCCGTAGGGGTGTAGTACCTCGCAACGGTCATCCTCAGCACCGAGCCGTCGGAGAGAGGTATTTGACTCTGCACCAAACCTTTACCAAACGATCTACGACCCACAATCGTACCCCTATCGTTGTCTTGCAAAGCACCCGCCACAATCTCACTTGCCGAGGCGCTATAATCATCGATAAGCACCACCAGTGGGAGGTCGGTAATCACACCTCCACCCACGCTATACTCCTTCTGTTGATTGCCATTCTTATCCTCCGTATAGACCATCAGTTTTCCCTCGGGCAAGAACTCGTTGGTCATCTTGATAGCTTGATCGAGAAAACCGCCCGAATTGCTCCTAAGGTCGAAAATGAGACTCTTCATACCCTCCTTTTTGAGTTTTGCGACGGCTGCAATAAACTCTTTATGGGTGGTGCGTGCAAAACTTGTAAGCCTTATATAGCCCACCTCGGGGCGTATCATAAAGGCTGCGTCGATGCTGTTCAGGGGAATTTTATCCCTCACAATATCAACCTCCACAAGTCCCTCCACATTGCTGCGTTTGAGTCCGAGGCGCACCTTTGTACCACGCCTACCACGCAGGCGCTCGACAATCTTATCTTGGGAAATTTTCTTGCCAGCAATCGTATCGCCATCGACCGTCACAATCCTATCGCCCGCAAGCACTCCCGCCTTATAACTGGGACCACCTGCCGTAGTGTTGAGCACCACAACCGTATCGGTGGACATATTGAATACCACACCAATGCCATCGAACTCTCCCTCCAATGGTTCATTGACCGCCTGTAACTCCTCCGCAGGGATGTATGCCGAGTGGGGGTCGAGCGACGACATCAACTCGTGCATCAAATTCTCCACGAGGGTGTCGGTATCGATGGGGTCGAGATAGGCACGCCTGATGAGCGATAGCGCCACATCCACCTTCGAGCCACGAGGCTGCTGTGAGGAGGAGAAGGAGGAAGAGGCTGTGGGTGTAGAACTCTTGGGGCGTGCGGAGGAGATGGTGTAGCCCATCCACACACCGAGAGCCAAAGTGAGTGCCACCACAATGGGTAGCCAGATAGTGAGTCTATTGCGTTTCATTGCTTGCGTGTGCTATTTGTTGCTAAACTTATAGGAAAGACCCAGCGTTGCGGAGTATTGATACTGCGCCTTAGGGCTTGCCGATTGGAGGTAATAGACCACTCCGTAGAGTTTCACGGAGAGGTACTTCGAGATGTTCACATCTATCCAGTTATCCCACCTTGCCGTCGGTGCAGAGGTGAGGTTTGTGAAGGCGTAGAGGGTCGAACGATAGCGCAAGTGGTCGCCAAAGAATTTTTTGTCGAACGAGGCGTTGAGTGAAGGACCTATCGAACTATAAACCCTCTCCCCCGCAGGCACACCATTGAGTCCCTGCAAGTAGAGTCTATCATCGAGCATCGTAATCATATTACCCGCAATGGGCGAAATGGTAATCTTGAAGGGCGCTTCGCTGGGCGCATAGGTAAAACCCACCGACACATCCAGAAAGCCCGGGGACATAACAGCCGAAATGAGCGTCTGGTCGGTGCGGGACTCAAAACCGTCGCCAAACTGGGTACGGAAGTTGATAGTTGCCGAGTATGACCAACTGCCCTGAATATCCCACGACATAACCTCCGAGAGTTTCAACTCATCGACATTCTTGAACGCCACATTGTCGATATAGTTGATACCATAGCGTGCATTGACCGTCAGGTCGTGTGTAAATTTGCTATGTTTGTAGCGGTGGTGGGTATAGATTGTCGCCAAACCCGAGAAGGTGTTGTCGCCACCCGCCGTCCAGTTCTCAAACTGCAATGCCGAGGTCTGGAATGAGCCCTCTATCTCAAAGAGGTTGCGCTCCTTACGGATGCGCCTCTTCTCCGCCACCCACGCTGCGTGGTCGTAGTAGTCGCCCGAGAGACTCTCGGTCACTCGGTCGTTGGTAAGACCCTGCAAAGAGGGGGTTGTGCTCTGTTGCTGTTGGGTCTGGCTACGGCGTATGGTATATTGTGCCGCAGCGTCCGAAATACACGCCACAACAGCCACCACAATCAGTGCCAATATCCTCGCCCATTGCTTCATATAGCCTACACCTATATAAATATAAAAATATATAATCGTGCAAATATAGCGAATTTAGTCGGATATTGCTATATTTGTGTAAGAATTAGAAGACAACCACACAAACGACACAGATAGTACAGCAATGAAATACTTTGGAGCACACGTTTCGGCATCGGGAGGAGTTCAGAACGCACCCCGCAATGCCAGTCAGATAGGAGCCGGAGCCTTTGCGCTCTTCACAAAGAATCAGCGCCAATGGTTCGCCCCCACCCTCACGCCCGCCGACATCGAGGTGTTCAAGACCGAGTGTGAGCGATTGGGCTACACCCCCGCACAAATCCTGCCACACGACTCCTACCTCATAAACCTCGGACATCCCGACGCCGAGGGGTTGGAGAAATCCCGTGCCTCATTCATTGAGGAGATGCACCGTTGTGAGCTCCTCGGGCTCGATAGGCTCAACTTCCACCCGGGTAGTCACTTGGGGCGCATTGGGCTTGAAGAGAGCCTTGCGAGGGTGGCAGAGAGTATCAATATCGCACTCGACAAGACACAGGGTGTGACTGCCGTGATTGAGAACACCGCAGGTCAGGGCACCAACCTCGGACACCGTTTTGAGGAGCTTGCCTACATCATCGACCGTGTGGAGGACAAATCGAGGGTCGGCATCTGCATCGACACCTGCCACGCCTTTGCTGCGGGCTACGATCTCTCCTCCTCGGAGGCGTGCGCCAAGACTTTTAGTGAGATAGACAAAATTGTTTCTCTCGAAAGATACCTAAAAGGTATGCACCTCAACGATGCAATGCGTCCGCTGGGCAGTCGCATCGACCGCCACGAGAGGCTCGGTGAGGGTCAGATTGGCTGGGATTGTTTCCGCTTCATCGCCACCGACCCCCGCTTTGACAATATGCCCCTCGTGCTCGAAACCATTGACGAGAGCCTCTGGGCGGAGGAGATTGCACAGCTTTACGCCTTCTCCAAATAGAAAGCCGACAACAAAAAATCGTGATTTCGGGGAAAAATCACGATTTTTTTGTCAAAACACTTGCAGTTATTGAAAAAAGTAGTACTTTTGCACTCGCTATTGGGCTGTGGTGTAATGGTAACACAACAGATTCTGGTCCTGTTATTCATGGTTCGAGTCCGTGCAGCCCAACTAAAAAGGAGGTCGATTGACCTCCTTTTTGTTTTTCCTCCCCACTCTTAACGCCTAAAAATCAGCACCTCACAGTTGCGGGTCGGTCATAAGGCTCGTATAGTTCTTCGTACCCTCCTCTGGATGTTTCTCATTTGCCCACCAGCGCCAATAGAAGGCATAATTATTCACATCCTGAATCCTCTCGGCAATCTCCTCGCCCACACGGAAGGTGTGCCACAAATAGCGGACTTGCGCCCCTTCCTTATCTGCCTCCTCATCAGCCTCACTGACGAGTTGGAAGAGCGCAGTGTTCTCGGTGGAGGTTGCCACATCCCACACAAGCGACACCTCGGGCACATACTCCTCTGTTGTGGAGTAATAGAGTACATAAACATTGATATAGCCACCGCCCACGCCCACCTCAAAGGGCATAGCGAGGGCACCCAAGAGGGGTACAAAGTTGGGATTGTTGTTCACATCAAAGCCTCCCTCATAGCCTGCGCTACGGGTAACCACGCCACAAGCCCCCTCGGGCTCATAAATCTCCACCTCTTTCTCCACGAGGTCATAAAAGCGGTTGATTCTAATGCCCACAACCATATTCCTCGCATTGTCATATTCGACAGCCGTATAGTTGAAGAGCACTCGCCCACTCTTGGCACACACCTCATCCCACGAGATACCAGCGCCAACTTGGCAGATAGTCAACTCCTGTCCATCATCAGTCACAACCCTCATCTCTTCGCCAAAGATTTCGCCAAAGGTTGTCACATAACCACCTCCCTCCCCCGCCATTGGGTCGCCCATCATATCACTACTGCACGCCACCAAAGAGGCTGTCAGCCACAGAAGGAGCAGAGGTCGAAGGATTGTTATAGTCAAAAACTTTTTCATAGTCACACAAAGCCCTTAATTAGTTGAAAGTAAAGCGCAAACCGAACCTCGAAGAGAGACTCAGTGGGTGTACCGTGCGGTAGTTCTCAGGATAATCCTCGGAGGTAATCCAATAGGAGCAGCCCACCTCGCCAAAGAGTCCAACACCACCAAATATCTGATAGGTTGCTCCCAGCGCAGCATCGAGCGAGTAACTCAGCAGGGGCACATCCAAGTCGCTCTTTTTAAGCATCTCACCATCGAGAAAGGTTTTATCCACGGCATTGATGCAGAGTTCCGCAGTACCGCCTAAACGACCATAGAGCGAAAGGTTGCCGACATTCGTAATGGATGCCGAGAGAGCCAAAGGTACGCCCAAATAGTCCATCGTGCGACGCACGCCATAGTCGCTCACAACACCCGTTGATTCGCTCTTCGAGTAGAGGTTTGTATAGAGCAGACCACTATCAAATGAGAGCCAATCGCCAAGCGAGTAGCTCAGCGTCACACCCACCGTGATGGGCATATAGTGCTCCAAGTGGGTCTTAGTTTCACGGGGTGCTGCAAACGAAGGAGTGAGGTACTTGCCACTCGTAGTGTGCTGATTTTTCTCCTGCACGACCATCGAACTACTTGCCATATTCTCCGCCTCGATATGTCCCCTATTGAAGCCCACATTGGCAGCATAAAGACCTATCTCCGTAGGCATCTTACTCACTCGTTGAGTGTTCTGCTCGGCAAGCACGCCACGCCAAAAATCCTCCAACTCGGCATTGCTTCTACGATTTTCCGAGCGCCTGCGGGTACGAGTGCGGTGTGTTCTTGTTTTTTCGCCCTTGGTGCTACTTGTCATCACTCTCTGCTCCGACTCTGGACTCTCGGTGGACATCTTGGGAGCAATCTCCACGCTCTGCTGCTCAACAAGCACACTCTGCACAGGAGCCGACACCGTGCGCTCTACCCTCGCAAGAGTTTTCACATCGGGCATAGCCACACCCACCTCGGGGCTTGCCATAGTGGGCATCTGAGCAACCTCCACAACAATCTGGGGAGCCACCTCCCTTACATTCACGAGCACCGCAAGAGCCACCATTGCTGCTGCCAAAGTTGCAACCACACCCCTCACAAGAGGTCGGCGCCACAAGGGAACAACCACCCCAGCAGGCTCACTATGCACCCCCTCCGCAACGACACCCTGCGCCACAAGGGTCTGCTCAATTCTATCGAACATCCCTGCGGGGGGCTCCTCACGAAGTCCCGAGAGCTTGTCGCCAAGCAGGCTATTATATTTATCGTTCTTATCTATCATTTTTTTGTTTTTCTATCTCTTTGGGTTGTTTTGTGATTCTATCATTGCCGCCAAGCGCATCTTTGCTCGGAGGAATTGAGTACGACTTGTCGCTTCGCTTATGGAGAGCATCTGGGCAACCTCTGCGTGGGAGTAACCCTCCACTGCGTGGAGCATAAGCACCGTTTGGTAACCTTCGGGGAGTTGTTCAACAAGCCGTAGCAGCTCTCTATCCTCCAACCTCCCCAGCGCCTCGGGCGGTGCCCCTCCAACGGCACTCGGCGGTAGGTCGCTCACATCCTCATCCACCGTCCCCGATGAGCCATTCTTGCGCAGGTGGGAGAGCGCTGTATTGATGAAAATCCTACGCATCCACCCCTCAAAAGAGCCTTCGCCTCGGTAGTCGCCAATCTTGGTGTAGAGCACAACAAAGCCATCGTGGAACACATCCTCAGCAGCCGCACGAACTCGGATGTAGCGCCTCACGAGCGAAAACATCGCCGAGGCGTACCTCTCATAAAGTTCCCTGCGAGCCTCTTTGTCACCATTTTGGCAACCTCGTATGATGCTCTCGATGGTCATTTACCTTTCTCTCTTATTTTATAGATGCACAAAGGGGGCAAAATGTTGCACGCCCCCCTGATTTTTTTATTAACCAACTTATTTTTTCACATCTTTCTGTGAAAATGAGAAACTTGCGAGCCGACGCTCGGTGCAAGCAGCACCTACAAGGCACGCTCGCTAAATAACAAACTCAACCTCCTTGAAGAGATAGGGCACAACCATACCCTCGCTCTCAATGAGAAGTTCGCCTGTCGATTTCACACCCTGAATGACACCCTGAAACTCCTTACCATTAGGCAGGCGGAAGGGGTGCAGTTCGCCCTTGCGGAAGAGAAGCGCATCGTACTCCCTCTCTATCTGCTCGGGAGAGTTTTGCAGCTGCTCATAGCGAGCCTCCAAAGCATCGAAAAGGGTCTGGAACACCTCATTCAAATCGAGCTGCTGCTTCCCAACGAGAGCCATAGAGGTGGGATTGGGCACCCACTCATCAAACTCCTTCTGATTGACATTCAAACCAATACCCACAATGGTGCGGGCAAGCTTGCCCTCCATCCCGAGGTCGTGCTCAATGAGAATGCCACATATCTTATTCCTACCGACATAGATGTCGTTTGTCCACTTAATCTTCGAGCGAATATTCCACTTTGCAAGGGTGTCCGTGAGTGCCAAAGCCACAGCCTCCGAGAGCAAAAATTGGCGTTTAGCCTCCAAAAATGTGGGCTCCCAAACGAGCGAAAAGGTCAAGTTCTCCCCCGCCTTTGCGCTCCACTTATTACCCCTCTGACCTCTGCCCGCAGTCTGCTCACGAGCAATGATGGCGTCGCCGTGGCGATAGCCCGCCTTCTTCGCCTCTGTATTTGTCGAGGGTAAAGATTTATATATCAATACTGCCATTGAGAATTGAGAATTGAGAATTATTTGAAGCTTTTTGTAAAAAGCTTCACCAAAAACTTTTAAGACTGAGTTTGCTATGCCTTAGGGGCATTAAGGGCTCTAAGGACATTAGGGGCTTTAAGGGCATTAAAGGCATTAAAGTCTTGCTCACGAGATGTGCTCGCTATACCGACACGCCAAACTCTCGAAGAGCATCGTTAAGCGAAGTCTTCTTATCGGTACTCTCCTTCCTCTGACCAATAATAAGGGCACAGCCTACGGAGTATTCGCCTGCGGGGTACTGACGCTTATAGGAGCCAGGGATAACCACCGAGCGAGGAGGCACATAACCCTTATACTCAACAGGTTCGGGACCAGTAACATCAATAATTTTGGTGGAGGAGGTAATGGTCACACCTGCGCCAAGCACCGATTCCTTGCCGATATGCGCACCCTCAACAACGATGCACCTCGAACCGAGGAAGCAGTTGTCCTCAATAATCACGGGTGCTGCCTGCACGGGTTCCAAAACGCCACCGATACCCACGCCACCACTCAGATGCACGCCCTTGCCAATCTGTGCACAAGAGCCAACAGTTGCCCAAGTATCGACCATCGTGCCACTATCCACATAGGCACCGATATTGACATAGGAAGGCATCATAATGACACCCCTTGCGAGGTAGGCACCACGACGAGCCACAGCGTGGGGCACAACCCTCACACCCAGTTCCTTATAACCCTTCTTCAAGGGGAGTTTGTCGTAAAATTCGAGTTCGCCAGCGTGGCTGGTAGTCATCTCGTGGGTGGGGAAGTAGAGGATAACCGCCTTCTTGACCCACTCATTGACCTGCCAAGTGCCATCCTCAGTAGGCTCAGCCACACGCAATTTACCCTCATCGAGGAGCGTCACAACCTGCTCAATAGCATCAAGAACTGCGGGCTCGTGGAGCAACTCACCATTCTCCCACGCAGCCTCTATATGTTTTCTAATCTCTGTGTACATAACTCAAAATGTTTGAATTGTTCATAATCAACTACAAATATGGCAAAAAAGTAGGAGAAACGAAAGTATTTTGGGGGCTTTTTTCTTTTTTTCATTATCTTTGTACTTTATATGCCCCCTACGGGGGTTAACAAAAAAAACAGAAGACTTCTCTATGAAACAACTTGAAGAAAAACAGACAAAGCACCTCGATGACCGCACCCCTCTGGTGGATGGTATTCGTAGGCTCGATATGAGCCAGAAACCCAAGAAAGTTGCCTGGTGGCTTCGCCCTATAATGTGGATTGCTTCATTTCCCGTGACTTGGATTCACCGCACACATATAAAGAAGATCAATATGGAGGGTGTGAAGCGCCCCTATCTGCTCCTTTGCAACCACAATGCCTTCTATGACTTTATGGTGGCAATCAAGGCAACCTTCCCCAATCAGGCATACTATATCGCTACAATTGATGGTTTTGTTGGCATTGGTGGTATTTTGCACTGGTTGATGGCTCGCGTAGGTTGCATTCCCAAGCGCAAATTCACAAACGACACACGCCTTGTGCGTCAGCTCCGTGAGATTAAGGAGCGCAAGAAAATCGTTGCATTCTACCCCGAGGCTCGCTACTCGCTCTGCGGCACCAATGCCATATTGCCCCCCTCGCTCGGTAAGCTTGCAAAGCTCCTCAAAATGCCCGTTGTGACCCTCATCATCAACGGCAACCACATCAACTCCCCCTTCTGGCACACTGGCGATAGGTTCATCAAGACCGAGGCAACAATGAAACAGATTCTCACTGTGGAGGATATCGAGAAGATGGACTACAACGAGATTTTGGAGGTTATCGACCGTGAGTTCCAATACGATGACTTCGCTTGGCAGCGTGACAATCAGGTGCGTATGACCAAGCGCACTCGTGCCGAGGGTCTTCACAAGGTGCTCTATCAGTGCCCCCACTGCGGCAAGGAGTATCGTATGACGAGCGAGGGCTCGCACATCTGGTGTAAGGCGTGCGGTCACAAGTGGTGGATGAATGAGTATGGTCAGTTGGAGGCTACCGAGGGCGAAACCCACTTCTCGCACATCCCCGATTGGTATGAGTGGGAAAGGGTGAATGTCCGCAAGGAGGTTGAGGCTGGCACCTACTCGCTCGATGTTATGGCAGATGTCAGGTCGCTACCCCACCCCAAGAGCTTTATGGAGGTTGGCGAGGCACGCCTTATCCACAATATGGACGGCTTCTTGCTCACAGGTAAGTTCGACGATGTAAACTACTCGCTCAACTTGCCAGCACCCCAGCGCTACTCTATCCACATCGAGTATGACTTCCGCAAGTGGAAGCGTGACTGCGTAGATTTGAGCACCCTGACGGATACAATGTTTGTATTCCCCCAAGGCGAGGACTTCTCCGTAACGAAGATTTCGCTCGCAACCGAGGAGCTCTACAAATACTACCACAACAAGAAAGAGGCAGAAGTCGCAGCTACCGAGGAGTAGTAAGCGACAAATAGACTTCTCCCCCTCGTAGGGTTTATTTATGCGAGGGATGAGTTATAAGTAAAACATAAGAGAATGAAAGTATATAAGTTTGGTGGCGCTTCCGTGAAGGAGGCAGCAGGTGTAAGAAATCTTGCAGAGATTGCACGAATGACAGAGGGTCGTCTGTTCATTGTCGTATCGGCAATGGGTAAGACAACCAACGCTCTGGAAAAGGTTATGGAGAGTTTCTGGGCAGGTCGCACAGGTGAGGCTGTGGTGGCTATGCAGACTATCGTGGATTACCACGCAGGAATTCTTGCCGACCTCTGGGGCGAGCCCCACCTGCCCGAGAGGGTCAGGGGTTTCTATGAGGAGTTGGAGGAAATCATTACGCTCTCCAACCCCCAAAGTCGCACCTATGAGGAGTGGTATGACCGCATTGTGAGCTTCGGCGAGCTTATCTCGACAGCCATCGTGAGCGACTACCTCAACTATGCAGGCATCGGCAGCCATTGGCTCGATATGAGGCGCATATTCCTCACCAGCAACCGCTTCCGTGATGCCAACATCGACATCGAGACCTCCACACCTCGCCTCGTGCGTGCCGTAGAGCTTGCCGAGGAGCGTGTGATTGTCGGTCAGGGTTTCATTGGCGCAACCGAGCAGGGCGCTACTACCACCATTGGTCGTGAGGGCTCCGACTACTCGGCAGCCGTTGCGGGCTACATCTTGGAGGCGGAGAGCGTGTCGATTTGGAAAGATGTGGAGGGTATCCTCAATGGCGACCCCAAGCAGTTCGAGGGTGTGACCTATATCCCCGAGCTCACATATCTCGACGCTATCGAGCTCGCATATAGTGGCGCACAGATTATCCACCCCAAGACCATCAAACCCCTCCAAAACAAGAACATTC
>JAGCJH010000068.1 GCA_017648105.1 Tidjanibacter sp. | reverse complement strand
CCACCTCGCAATTTTGCCATTCGTAACTGACTTGATGAAATAATTAGAAGGAGGACAAGATTATGCAGGTAATTCTTATTAAAGATGTAGAGAAATTGGGTTACGCTAACGATATCGTAGATGTAAAACCCGGATATGCAAACAACTTCCTTCTCCCCCAGGGCTACGCAAAGGTAGCTACCGAGTCGGCTAAGAAAGTTTTGGCAGAGAACATTCGCCAGAGGGCTCACAAAGAGGCTAAACTCCTCGCAGACGCTCAGGCACTCGCAGCAACTATCGAGAACCTCGCTCTTACCCTCACCGCTAAGGCAGAGGAGGAGAAGATCTTTGGTAGCATCACTTCGGCTGACCTCGCAGCAGCTCTTGCAGAGAAGGGCGTAGAGGTTGACCGCAAAGCTATCTCGCTCGACGCAGTTAAGACTCTTGGCGAGTATGTTGCAAGCGTGAAACTCCACAGGGAGGTAAAAGCAACCGTTCACTTCTCGGTTGTTGCAGAGTAACCTATTAAAAAACAGACAAAACGATGAAAAAAGATATCCATCCTAAGAACTATCGAATCGTTGCATTCAAAGATATGTCCAACGATCACGTTTTTCTCTGCCGTTCGGCAGTGAATACCAAAGAGACCTTGGTAGTTGACGGTGTTGAGTATCCCGTTTACAAAATGGAGATTTCGAACACTTCGCACCCCTTCTACACTGGTAAGATGAAACTCGTTGACACCGCAGGTCGTGTTGATAAGTTTATGCAGCGTTACGCTCGTTACAAAAAGAACTAATCAATCAACTGATTGTTCAGATAGAGAGGTCAAGCCCAATGGGTTTGACCTCTTTTATTTTTGGTTGGCGTGATATTTGAAGATAAAGTGGTGAGGAAGAACTCTTTGTTTGTTTTCCAAGGGTGTAGGCGAAGCTATAAAAGAGAGAGGTTGCAAGTATCTGCTTGCAACCTCTTGTGATTTTTAATGCCTGTGGAGGATTAGTCCTCGTTCAAGCCGAGTAGGCGACACATAATGCGGGGAAGGTCGGTATTTTCAAATACGCCTGTGAAGTGCTCGGCACCAGTACCGTAGGCGAAGATGGGCACCATACCACCAGTGTGACCACCAGTTGACCACTGGAAATCTACCTTGTGATCGGTAATGTCGAACTTGCGATTGCTATTCACTATGGTAAGACCGCCTGTTTCGTGGTCAGCAGTGATAACTACCAGAGTGCCAGGGTGTTTATCTGCGTAGTCGAAAGCAACTTTTGCAGCAGCATCGAGATCTTTGATCTCCTCAATCATACCCGAGAGGTTGTGTTTGTGTGCCCAGCCATCAATCTGTGAACCCTCTACCATAAGGAAAAAGCCCTCTTTTTTGTTCTTTCTGGAATTGTTGGTAAGGATTTCAAGAGCCTTTGTGGTTGCATCTGCGAGGAAATTTACATCACGACCGTGCTCAATGGTGGGCATCGAGTCGTCGTTGAGCAGGGTCATAACCTTGCCACTTGTCACATCCTTAATATCATCCATATTGAAGGCGATGGTGTAGCCCTTGTCACGGAGAGTATTGAAGAGATTTACGGAGTCGGCACGCTGGTCGAAACGACGGCTACCACCACCGATGACAACATCTACCTCATTAGATATATAATAGGTAGCAATCTCGTCTTCCATATTGCGGTGGGGAACGTGACCTACGAAAGCTGCTGGGGTCGCGTTAGTTACGGGATATGTGGCAATGATGCCTGTCGCTAAACCTGCAAGTTCTGCCTTCTCACGAATGGAGGGGTGTGCTACCGAGTCGGGAGTCATACCAATCATACCATTTTTGGTCTTATAACCAGTAGATAGTGCCGTGCCCGCAGCTGCGGAGTCAGTTACGAGTGAGTTGGATGAATATGTTTTGCATAGTCCTACATATTCGGCACGCTCCATATTCAGCGGCTCGTAGTCTTGCATAATCTGTGCGGAGGTGATGTGTGAAAGACCCATACCGTCGCCAATCAGGTAGATGATGTTCTTTACTTTGGGCTCGGTAGGGATGCGATCGACGAGATTTGTCGCAATACCGCCTATAATAACAATCAAAACGCACTCTATGGTGATGCGTAAACCTTTGGGTAGCTTTTTCATAGGATAGTCGAAAATATGGTTTATTTTCTACAAATATAGTAAAAATGTCGCAAAGTTGTCTGTTGGAGGCGTGTTTTGTGTGAATATGTGCGAAAAAGATATTAACTTTGCACGCAAAAGCGTGCAATGAAGACGCAATGCTGAACCCCAAATAAGAGACACGAGAAATAAAGAAAAATAATAACATAAAAATCCCCAAGAATAGATGAAACGCATTATCTTCCTTTTGGCGAGCCTTTGTGTGCTCGCATCGTGCAAAGAGGCGCCTAAACAGCAGACCTCACGAGAGAGAATCTACAAAACGATGGAGGTGGAGTCCGCAGACCGTACTCTTACGACTGGTTATGCCGCAACCATTAGCGGTTGCCAGACAGTGGAGATTCGCCCACAGGTAAGCGGTATGATTACTGACATCTTGATCAATGAGGGCGACTTTGTGAGCAAGGGTCAGGTGCTCTTTGTGATTGACCAGACACCCTATAAGGCGGCATATGAGATTTCGCAGGCAAATGTGAAGAGTGCAGAGGCGAGCCTTTCTACCGCACAGCTTATTCTTGATAGTAATAAGGAACTTTTCGAGCAGGGGGTAGTGTCGGAGTTCGACCTAATGACCTCTCGCAACGACCTTGTGGAGGCAGAGGCACGCTTGGCACTCGCTCGTGCAGAGGAGACCAATGCAACCAATAACCTTTCTTATACCGAGGTGCGTTCGCCTGTGGATGGTGTTGCAAGTATGATTCCCTATCGTGTGGGTGCGCTTGTGAGCAGTAGCATTGCTACGCCTCTTGTTACTGTGTCCGACGATAGCGAGGTGTATGCCTACTTCTCAATGGCAGAGAATACAATGCTCGACCTTATTCAAGAGTATGGTTCGCTCAAAGAGGCTATTAGGCTTATGCCCGAGGTTGAACTCATTATGAGTAATGGTAAGAAATACCCCAATAAGGGTCGTATCAATGCGATTAGTGGTACCATTAGCGCAACGACTGGTGCTGTGAGCCTTCGTGCAACATTCCCAAATCGTGGTAGGCTCTTGCGTGATGGCGGTAGTGGTAAGGTTGTGATTCCTACCGTAATGAAAAATAGCATTGTAATTCCCCAGTCGGCAACCTACGAGTTGCAGGAGAAAGTCTTTGTCTATAAGGTTATTGATGGCAAGGCTGTGTCGGCAGGTATCAATGTGTTGCCACAGAACAACGGTGTGGAGTACATTGTGGAGAGTGGCTTGCAGGTGGGCGATGTGATTATTGCCGAGGGTGCAGGTTTGGTGCGTGAGGGCGCAACAATCAAGACCGAGGCTGATTTGCTCGCAGAGAAAGCAGCCGCAAAGGAGAATGAAAGCGAAGTCGTAACTGAGTAGGGGAGAGAAGTAGTATGAATATCAAGACTTTTATTGATAGACCAATTTTTGCAGGGGTTATCTCTGTGATGTTGGTGCTGGTGGGACTCATTAGTCTTATCCAGCTGCCTGTGGAGCAGTTTCCACAGATTGCACCTCCTACTGTGAGTGTGTCGGCAAACTACTCGGGTGCAAATGCTGAGACTGTGCAGAAGAGTGTGGTTGTTCCTTTGGAGGAGGCAATCAATGGTGTGGAGAATATGATGTATATGACCTCCTCTGCGACCAATAATGGCTCGGCAAGCATCCAGATTTTCTTCCGTCAGGGTACCAATGCCGATATGGCGATGGTCAATGTGCAAAACCGTATCGCTTCGGCACAAGGTCTTCTGCCTGCGGAGGTTACTCGAAGTGGTGTGAGTGTCAAGAAGCGCCAAACGAGTCGTATTAAGACTCTGGCAATCTACTCGCCAGATGATTCGTTTGATGAGAGGTTTTTGAGTAACTATCTGAAAATCAATATTGAGCCCCGATTGTCCCGTATTGCTGGTGTGGGTGAGGTCGATGTGAGGGGTGCAGATTATTCGTTGCGTATCTGGCTCGACCCTGCAAAGATGTCGAAATTCTCGCTGATGCCTTCGGATATCTCCAATGTGCTCGCAGAGCAGAACTTGGAGGCTCCAACAGGTACGCTCGGTGCCGATTCGGACAATACATTCCGTTATACGCTCAAATATCGTGGTCGCTACGATAAGGTGGAGGACTATGAGAATATGGTCATCCGTGCAGAGGGCGATGGTACGGTGCTGAGGCTCAAAGATGTAGCGAGGGTAGAGCTTGGCTCTATGAGCTACGACTACATCGGTAAGGTGAATGGTCACCCTGGCACAACGCTGATGATTTCGCAAACTGCGGGCTCCAATGCAAACGAGATTATCGAGGCTATTGATAAAGAGGTGGAGGAGATTCGCAAGTCGTTGCCACGAGGTGTGGAGATTGTCGATTTGATGAGTACCAAAGACTTCCTCGATGCCTCTATTGCAAGCGTTATCGAAACCCTCATCTTGGCAATCATCCTTGTGGTGTTTGTGGTTTATGTCTTCTTGCAGAGCTTCCGTTCGACACTGATCCCCACTATTGCGATTATCGTGTCGCTCATCGGTACCTTCGCATTCTTGCTCATTGCAGGATTTAGCCTCAATATGATTACCCTCTTTGCACTCGTGCTTGTGATTGGTACGGTGGTGGATAATGCTATTGTGGTTGTGGAGGCTGTGCAGGCGAAGTTCGATTCGGGCTATATCTCGCCCTATAAAGCTACGGTAGATGCAATGCAGGGCATATCTACTGCGCTGATTGCTACCACTTTTGTCTTTATGGCGGTGTTTATCCCCGTGTGCTTTATGGGCGGTACGACAGGTACCTTCTATACCCAGTTTGGTCTGACTATGGCGGTTGCGGTGGGTATCTCGCTGCTCAACTCCATTACCCTCTCGCCCGCTTTGTGTGCTATCTTGATGAAACCCCATATTCCCGATGAGAATGGTAAGTTAAGCTTCTCGGCGCGCTTCCACGTGGCATTTGACGCCGGTTTTAAGGGTGTGGTGCGCCACTATAAGAAGGGTGTGAAGTTTATGCTCAAAAGGCGCTGGCTGGCGGTGGCGCTTGTTGTGATTGCAGCGGGCGGACTATTTTATATGATGGAGAATACCAAAACGGGTCTTGTGCCTAAGGAGGATATGGGTGCTATTAACATTGATGTGCAGACACCTCCTGGTACCAACCTTGGCGAAACGGTGGCAGTTATGGAACAGATTGCATCTCGCCTATCAACCATTGAGCAGATTGAAACATACTCCTACACAACTGGTTATGGTATGATGTCGGGTGCTGGTTCCTCGTGTGGTATGTTTACTGTGAAACTTAAAGATTGGGAGTTCCGTGAGGGCGAGGGTGATGATGTTGATTCGGTTATGGAGAGCATCTATGATAAGACCTCGGATATCACTTCGGCGAAAATCCTTGTCTTTACTCGTGGTATGATTCCCGGCTATGGCGCAAGTAGCGGTTTTGAAATCTATATTCAGGACCAGAAGGGCGGTACTATCGACAACCTGAAAATGATTACCGACGATGTGATTACGGGACTCAATGAGCGTCCTGAAATTGCAAGGGCTTCAACCTCGTTTGATACTAAATATCCTCAGTATCAGATTGATGTGGATGCTGCTAAGTGTAAGCGTAATGGAGTGTCGCCTTCGAGCGTGCTGAGTGCCATTTCGGGCTATATTGGTGGTAGCTACGCCTCCAATATGAACCGTTTTTCAAAGCTCTACCGTGTTATGATTCAGGCAAATCCCGAGAGTAGGCTCGATACTGAGTCGCTGGGTAATATGTTCGTAAGGAACTCGTTGGGTGAGATGTCGCCCATATCGCAATATGTGACCCTCACTCGTATCTATGGTCCTCAGTCAATCTCTCGTTTCAATCTTTTCTCGGCAATTTCCGTGAATGGTCAGGCTGCGAATGGCTATTCGTCGGGCGAGGCTATTGAGGCTGTTAGGGAGGTTATGGAGGAGCGCTTGCCCGCAGGTTATGGCTATGAGTTTGGCGGTATGTCGCGAGAGGAGGCATCGTCGGGTAGTTCGACGGCAATCATCTTTGTGATTTGTATAGTCTTTATCTACTTGATTCTCTGCGCACTCTATGAGAGCCTCTTTATTCCTATTGTGATTCTTCTCTCGATTCCCTTCGGTTTGGCAGGTAGTTTCTTGTTTGCCAATATGTTCGGTTTGGAGAATAATATCTACTTGCAGATTGGTCTGCTGATGCTTATTGGTCTGCTTGCAAAGACTGCTATCCTGCTTACGGAGTACGCTTCGGAGCGTCGCAGAAATGGTGCGTCGATTGTCAGTGCGGCTCTCTCGGCGGCGAAGGCGAGGTTGCGTGCAATCTTGATGACTTCGCTTACGATGGTCTTTGGTATGTTGCCTATGATGTTCGCAACGGGCGTAGGTGCAAATGGTAATATCTCGATTGGTGTGGGTACTGTGGGAGGTATGCTCGTGGGTACTGTGGCATTGCTCTTCATCGTGCCTGTACTATTTGTGATATTCCAGAGTATTGAGGAGCGTGTGAGTCCTAATAAGTTGAAAAAGAGTCAAATGAGCGAAATGGAGGAGTAGAAAATGAAGACGATGAAAAGATATTTGGCAGTTATTCTGTTGGCGATCGTGGCTACAAGTTGTAGCTTCTATAAATCTTTTGAGCGCCCCAATGTGCGCAACCTCCACGTGCTCTATGATGCCGACACGACCTATGCTCGATTGGCAAACTACACTTGGAAGGAGTTTTTCACGGATACACTTTTGCAGAAGTATATCGAGCGAGGCTTGGAGTTTAACATTGATATGCGCAATGCAAGACTTAGTATAGTGCAAGCAGAGGCGGCTTTGGAGGCTGCTCGCTTGGCATTCTTGCCCTCTGTGAATGCTTCATTGCAATCGACTCTTGCAGGTGGCAATGGTGATGGTGCGACATTCTCGTATAGCCTCATTCCTACGGCTTCGTGGGAGGTTGATGTCTTTGGCAAACTGCGTAATGCAGAGCGTGGTGCCGAGGTGGCACTCACTCAGAGCCACTTGATGGAGCAGGCGGTGCAGAGCAAATTGATTGCGACGATTGCCAATAACTACTACACATTGTTGATGCTTGACGAACAGCTCAAAACTAGCCGCCACACCATTACAACTTGGGAGGAGAATATTCGTACCCTTACAGCGCTCAAACGAGCTGGTAAGGCTACCGAGGCGGCGGTTTTGCAGGCAAAGGCAAGTAAGTTTAGCGTGGAAGGCTCGGTGCTGACTCTCGAAAGGCAGATTGCAGAGCAGGAAGAGGCACTGGCTACGCTTATGGGTGTGCTTCCCTTTGAAATTGAGCGTGGTACGCTTGCTGAGCAGAATTTCCCCGAGGAGTTCTCGCTTGGTGTGCCTCTCGAACTCGTGTCGTTGCGCCCCGATATTTTGCAGGCAGAGGCTAATCTGGCGACTAAGTTCTACGCAGTGAATGAGGCAAAGGCTGCTTTCTATCCCTCGATTACCCTCACCGGTTCGATGGGATGGAGTGACGCTGTGGGTAATGTGATTGCCGATCCGGGGGAGTTTATACTTAAACTTGTTGGCGGTATCGTGCAACCTATTTTCGCTCGTGGCACCAATAAGGCAAGGATGAAAATTGCTCGTACGCAACACGAGGCTGCAATGTTGCAATATCGTCAGGCTCTGCTAAATGCGGGTGCTGAGGTAAACAATGCCTTGAAGATGTGGCAGACCTCAAAAGAGCGCTACGCAATCGACCTGAAACAGATTGTTACGCTCCGTGCTGCGGTGTGGAATACACAACTGCTGATGAAGTATGGCTCTGCAAGTTACCTTGAAGTTCTTACCGCACAGCAGAACTTGCTGAATGCCGAACTTGCGGAATCTACGGATAAATACTCCGAAATTCAGGGTATCATTCAGCTATACTATGCGCTCGGTGGTGGCGTAAAATAGCAGAAATAGAGAGCGACTGCTGCGTTGAATATAGTAAAGCGAGTCCGTTACGGACTCGCTTTTTGTTTGTATATGTGGGAGTTTTAGTATTTTACATCTGTGAGGAAAAGACCAGCAGCGGGGGCGGAAGAGGAACTGCGGGAAAGGTCACGGGAGGCGACAATCTCGCCAAATTGTTCGGGGGTAATCTTCCCCCTGCCAACATCCACGAGTGTGCCCACGACAGCACGCACCATATTCCTCAAAAAGCGGTTGGCACGAAAAATGAAAACCAGCATACCGCACTCTATCTCAACCCATTCCGCACGGAAAATGTGACAAATATTGTTGGTATTGTTGCTGCCGAGTTTTGCGAAGGTTGTGAAGTCCTCGTTGGCGAGCAGGTGCTTTGCAGCCTCATTCATCGCCTCGATATTGAGTGGGGTAGTGAGCTGCCAAGTGGTCTGCCGAGTGAAAGGATCTTTGCAAGGGGAGATGTAGTAGCGATACTCCCTCTCGGTTGCGTCAAACCTTGCGTGGGCATCATCCGCAACCTCATAAATACGCTTAAATGCCACATCCTCAGGCAAAAGTGCATTGAGATGATAGACAAACGACTCGGGATTGTTGATGGGTTTTGAGGTGTCGAAGTGGGCAACATAGAATGAAGCGTGAACTCCTGTGTCGGTCCTGCCCGCACCTACAATCTCTATCTCCTCACGGAGAATTGTGGAGAGAGCCTCCTCGATAGTCTGTTGTACGGAGGGTGCACTGGGTTGGCGTTGCCAGCCACAATAGTTTGTGCCCTTGTATGAAAGTTCTGCAAAGTAGCGCATAATAACTATTTTTGGGTTTGCGTTGTACAAAAGTAAGGAAAAAATCGCTATTTTTGTTGTTCGGAACATAAAAACCAAAAGAGAGATGAAAGTTGCAATAATTGGCTACGGTAAGATGGGGCACGAAATTGAGAAAATTCTTGTGGAACGAGGTCATACTGTAGTACTTACAATAGATGTGGATAATCGCTCGGAGATGATGACAAAAGAGAAGTTCGAGGGTGTGGATGTGGCGATTGAGTTCACCTCGCCCACTACTGCCTACGATAATGTCGCCGATTGTTTGCGTATGGGTGTCCCAGTGTTGAGTGGCTCAACTGGCTGGGTGGAGCGCAAAGGCGAGATTGAGGTTCTCTGCAATGAACTCGGTGGCGCATTTTTCTACTCATCGAACTACTCGCTCGGTGTGAATGTCCTCTTTCGCCTAAATCGCTGGCTCGCAAAAGTGATGGCGGGTCTGCCCCAGTATGGTGTGAAAATAGAGGAAACCCACCATATTCACAAACTCGATGCTCCCAGTGGTACAGCTGTGACTATTGCCGAGGAGATGAAGGCGGCAAGTGAGGGTAGGGTGACAGTGCCCAAAGAGGAGATTATCTCCTACCGTGAGGGCGAAGTTGCCGGTATCCACACTATTACCTATGACTCGGATGAGGATAGTCTTGTGGTTAGTCACAGCGCTAAGTCGAGGCGGGGTTTGGCGCTTGGTGCAGTGCTTGCTGCCGAGTGGCTCGTGGGTCGCAAGGGTGTTTTTTCGATGGATGATTTTTTGTCTATTTAGTTGATTATGAAAAGATTGTTTAAGAATAAGTGGTTCAAATTCTCAGTAGTCGCAATCATCTACACTCTCTGGTTTGTGGTGTGGAGTGAGAATTTATGGTTTCTATTGGGCTTGCCCCTCATTTTCGACCTCTATGTGACCAAATTTTTGGCTCGCCTTGTAAAGTGGGAAAAGCACGAGGAGCGTAAGCGTACAAATAAGACCTATCGAGAGGTGTTTAGTTGGGTGGATGCGATTGTCTTTGCGCTTGCATTTGCCTGGCTCATCAATATTTATGTATTCCAGATGTACACCATCCCCACCTCCTCAATGGAGAAGACTCTTCTTGTGGGTGACTACCTCTATGTGAGCAAGGCGACCTATGGTCCTCGTGTGCCCCAAACACCCCTTTCGCTCCCATTGATGCACCACACAACACCTTGGGGTACGAAGTCTTATTCGGAGGCTATCAAGTTGCCCTACAAGCGTTTGGCGGGTCTGAGAGGTGTCGAGAGAGGTGACATTGTGGTCTTTAATTTCCCTGCGGGCGATACTGTGATTTTGGAGCGCCAGAACGAAACATACTATGATATTGTGCGCCAATACACCTCCGCCTATGGAGAGAAGCGTGGTCGTGAACTGCTTGCAAAGCAATATCACATAACCTCTCGCCCTGTGGATAAAAGAGAACACTATGTGAAGAGGTGTGTGGCTGTGCCCAATGATACGCTTTCGGTTGAACACGGCGTGCTGAAAATCAATGGCGTGGCGCAGGATTATATTGACAATCAGCAGTATATTTATTTTGTAAAGACCACTTCGCCCCTGAGCCAGAAGAGCTTGGAGCGACTTGGTGTTGCGCCCGATGATGTGCACTATTCGGCGTCAACAGGTACCTATGTTATGCCTCTGACCGAGGGTATGGTAGAGAGCCTTAGGGCGATGAAGAATGTGGAGTCGGTTGTGAGAAACGAGAGCACCGAGCCCTATCTTGCAATCTTCCCCAATAATACCGCCTACGCTTGGACTGAGGATAATTTTGGACCATTGTGGGTACCTGCAAAGGGTGCGACTGTGGCGCTTACAAAGGAAAACCTGCCTCTCTATGAGCGTATTATTAAGAACTACGAGGGTAATGACCTTGTGGTAGATGGCGAACGCATCTTAATCAATGGCGAGGAGTCGAAGGAGTACACCTTCAAGATGGACTACTACTTTATGATGGGTGATAATCGCCATATGTCTGCCGACTCACGCTACTGGGGTTTTGTGCCCGAAGATCACATTGTGGGCACTCCTTCGTTCGTTTGGCTTTCGCTCGATAAGCATAAATCATTGCCAAGTAACATTCGATGGAATAGGATGTTTAAGGCTCATAAATAAACTTTTACTTCAAGTGGCAGAGGATACCTATAAAACCGTAGTCGGCACCCACGAGGCTGTTATCAAGGAGCGCAGTAGCAAGTTCCTTGCGCTTGCGTATCACGTGGAGAGTGCTGAGGAGGTGAGGGATATTATGGAGCCTCTGCGCAAGAAGTTCTATGATGCAACCCACCACTGCTACGCCTATCGCATTGGCTACAAGGGCGAAGAGTGGAGGGCGAATGACGATGGCGAGCCATCGGGTACGGCGGGTAAGCCTATACTCGGTCAGCTTCTTTCTCGTGATATTACCAATACGCTCGTGGTTGTTGTGAGGTGGTTTGGTGGTACAAAGTTGGGCGTTCCCGGGTTGATAGAGACCTATCGTGAATCAACGGCTGCGGTGTTGGATGTTAGCGTAGTAGAGGAGCGCACCATCGACAAGCATATTACAATCCGCTATCCATTTGAGAGTATGAATGGTGTGATGAAGGCGGTCAAGGCGGTGGAGCCCAAGATTCTCGGTCAGGAATTTGATAATATGTGTACGATGCACCTCGCAGTGAGGCTCTCGCAGGCGGAGGAGCTCTTGGCACGCTTGGAAAAGGTCGATGGTATCTCGTTTGAAGATGAAGTATAACTCCATATACATAAAGGGTGCGAGGGTGCATAACCTCAAAGATTTGGAACTCGAAATTCCTCACAATCAACTCGTTGTTGTGACAGGACTTTCGGGCTCTGGTAAATCCACACTTGCATTTGACACTATCTTTGCCGAGGGACAGAGGCGTTATGTGGAGAGCCTTTCGACCTATGCTCGTCAGTTCTTGGGTAGGGTAGAGAAGCCCGATGTGGATATTATCCGAGGTATAGCGCCTGCAATCGCTATTGAGCAAAAAGTTACCTCTCGCAATCCACGCTCTACGGTGGGTACTTCGACCGAGATATACGACTATATGAAGTTGCTCTTTGCCCGTGTGGGGCGTACCTATTCGCCTATTTCGGGTCGTGAGGTTGTGCGCTACCAGACGCAGGATATTGTGGAGCACATCGCAGGTATGCATTTGGGTACGCCCGTTGTTATTGCTGCACCTTTTGTGGTGACTCAGGGCGAGAGTGTGATAGAGAAAATTACGCTCTTGATGCAAGAGGGCGTGCAGAGATTTCTCTATAAGGGCGATATGATGCTCGCTGAGGATTTTGTAGAGATTGTGGGCGAACATACACTTCCTGAGGATGTTACGGTTGTGGTGGATCGTGTGCGTGCTTCGCAAGATGAGGAGGCGATGGGGCGTGTTGGCGACTCCGTTGCGAGGGCTTTGGAGATTGGCGCAGGGGTGTGTCGATTGGTTGTGGGCGAGAGTGTGGAGGAGTTTTCTACACGCTTCGAGGCGGATGGTATGACCTTCGAGGAGCCTACCGAACACCTCTTTTCGTTCAATAACCCCATTGGTGCCTGCCCTGTTTGCGAGGGCTACGGAAAGGTTGTGGGTATTGATGAAAACCTCGTTGTACCCGATAAGAATAAGAGTATTTTTGAGAACGCAATCGCCTGCTGGCGAGGCACTACGATGAGTTGGTGGAGGGATTGCCTCGTGGAGAATGCACACCACTTTGGCTTCCCAATTCACAAACCATACTATGAACTCACAAAGGAGCAAAAGCGTCTGTTGTGGACGGGTAATAGCTATTTCCACGGTCTGGACGATTTCTTTCAGATGCTTGAAAAAGAGCGCTATAAGGTGCAGTATCGAGTAATGCTTTCCCGCTTTACTGGCAAAACCCTCTGCCCAGAATGTGAGGGTGCAAGGTTGCGCAAGGAGGCGTTGTGGGTGAAGGTTGGCGGTAGGACTATTGCAGAGCTGGTCACGATGCCCATTGGAGAGTTACTTGTATTTTTCGACAGCCTAACCCTCACTTCCAATGAGGAACAGAAGGCTTCGAGGGTGTTGAAAGAGATTCGCACGAGGTTGCGCTATGTGGCAGAAGTGGGGCTTGATTACCTCACGCTCGATAGGCTCTCCTCGACATTGTCGGGTGGCGAGAGTCAGCGCATAAACCTCTCAACTTCGCTGGGTAGCAATCTTACGGGCTCGCTCTATATCCTCGATGAGCCAAGTATTGGACTCCACCCCCGAGATACGCACCGTTTGATAGGGGTGCTTAAACAACTTCGAGATTTGGGTAATACCGTGATTGTTGTGGAGCACGAGGAGGAAGTTATCCGTGCTGCCGACCGCATTGTGGATGTTGGTCCCGAAGCAGGTGTGAATGGTGGTGAGGTTGTTTTCAATGGTAAGTTTGAGGAGCTCTCGAACGCAACTCGCAGCCTTACTGCGGATTATCTGCTCGGAAGAAAGAGTATTGCACAGCCCCAAAGTAGGCGTGGGTGGAGCAATTATGTGGAGGTTGTGGGTGCAAGAGAGAATAACCTCAAAGGCATAAATGTTAAATTCCCTCTGGGGGTTATGACCTGCGTGACGGGTGTGAGTGGTAGTGGTAAGTCATCGCTTGTGGAGAAGATTCTCTATCCCGCACTGCGTCGCCACATTTATGAAACTGGCAATGCACCCAGTGGTTATGAGCGACTTGCGGGCGATGTGGGTTTGGTGCGCTCGGTGGAGATGGTCGATCAGAGCCCTATTGGTAAATCATTGCGTTCAAATCCAGTGACTTACACGAAGGCATATAATGATATTAGGCAACTTTTTGCCTCGCAACCCTATGCAAAACACAATGGTATTACGCAGTCACATTTCTCCTTTAATCGCCCCGGCGGTAGGTGTGAGGAGTGTCAGGGCGAGGGTGTTATCCGTGTGGAGATGCAATTTATGGCGGATGTGGAACTCCGTTGTGAGCATTGCGGCGGCAAGCGTTTTGGCGAGGAGGTTTTGGAGGTGCGCTATCGGGGCAAGAGTATCTCGGATGTCTTGGATATGACGGTGGATGATGCCGTGAAGTTCTTTGGCGAGGAGGAGAGTCTGCTCAATAGTAAAATTGTTGCAACGCTCAGCACTTTGCAGGATGTGGGTCTGGGATATATCAAACTCGGTCAATCGACCTCGACGCTCTCGGGTGGAGAGATTCAGAGGGTAAAACTCGCATCCTACCTGATGGGGGAGAACTCTACTGCTGGTACAATGTTTATTTTCGACGAGCCAACAACGGGTCTGCATTTCCACGATATTCGCAAACTGCTTGCAGCCTTTGATGCGCTGCTTAAAAAGGGGCATACGATAGTTATCATTGAGCACAATATGGATATTATCAAGTGCGCCGATTGGGTTGTGGATTTGGGTCCTGAGGCAGGTGATAGGGGTGGTGATTTGGTCTATGAAGGTACGCCCGAGGGACTTATGAAGTGCAAAGAGAGCCACACTGGCGTTTTCTTGTCAAGGAGAATAAATGAAGGTAAGTAGCTGTGAAAGAGGAATTTTTCGTACATACATTGCCCAATGGCATACGCTGCGTGCTCAAAACAGTGCGCAGTGCGGTCTGCTACTGTTCGATGACTATCGGTGCAGGTAGTAGGGATGAGCGTGTGGGCGAATTGGGGGTTGCACACCTCTTGGAACACACGCTATTCAAAGGTACCGAGAAACGCAAGGCTTGGCAAGTGAACTGCCGATTGGAAAATCGTGGAGGCGAGATAAATGCCTTTACGACTAAGGAGGAAACCGTTGTGCACGCAACCGTTATGAGGCGTGATTTCGGCAAAGCCGTGGAGCTTATTGATGATATTATTTTCCACTCTACATTTCCTTTCGCAGAGATTGAGAAGGAGAAGGAGGTTATCTACGACGAGATAAATATGTATAAGGATTCGCCAGAGGAGCGAATCTATGATGATTTTGAGGATTTGTTGTTTGCAGGCTCGGAGTTGGGACATAATATCTTGGGGCGCAAACAGACTATATCGAAATTGCAAAATTATCATATACAGTCATTTGTAGAGCGAAATTATACGACCGATAGGATGGTTTTTGCCGTTATTGGCAATATTTCGCCCAAGATATTTGTTGCGGTTGTCGAACGCTATTTGGGTGGCGAGAAGGCGACCAGTAGGGAGGTGGAGAGGTCTGTTCCAGAGGTTGTCGGGCGCTTCGATGTTACCAAGTCACACCCTTCGCACCATCAGGTAAGGTGTGTGATGGGCGCAAGGGCATACTCTCTGAATGACAAGCGTAGGCTTGCCCTTATCTTGATGACCAATATACTCGGAGGACCTTCGGCAACTTCGAGGCTGAATGTGGCACTCCGTGAGCGTAATGCGCTGACCTACTGTGTGGAAGCGCTCTATACTCCGCTGAGTGATAGCGGTATGCTGACCATTTATTTTTCTTGTGAGAAGGAGAAGTTGGAGCAGTGTAGGAGTGTGATTGCCAATGAGATAGAACGGATGATGAATGAGCCTATGACGGCTCGTGGGTTGGCTGTTGCTAAGCGCCAACTGATAGGTCAGTTTGCAATCTCGGCAGAGAATAATGAGGCGTATATGCTTGGTGTGGGCAAGAGTTATCTTGTCTTTGGTGTGGTGGATAGCACCGAGGAAGTCTATCGCAAGGTCGAGGAGATACGCCCCGAGGATATTATGGCGGTGGCTCGTGATGTATTGCCGTCGCTTTCAATGCTTACCTATATATAATATATAAGACAATGATAAACGAAGAACTCGAAAGATATATGCGCAATCTGTCCTCGCCTGAGGACGCTCTGCTTGCGGAGTTGGAGAGCGAGAGTAATCAGCGTGTAGTGCAACCACAAATGGTGTCGGGACACCTTCAAGGTAAATTCTTGGAGATGCTCACGAGGATGATTGCCCCACGCCGAGTGCTCGAAATAGGTACCTTTACTGGTTATGCAACTCTCTGTTTTGCAGCGGGTATGCCCGAGGATGGTGTGATTGATACCATTGAGATTGAAGATGAGTTGGAGGGTATCCAGGGCGAATTTTTTGCTCGTTCGCCCTATGGTCATAAGATTCGTCGCCACACGGGCTCGGCACTCGATGTTGTGCCTACGCTCGGGGAGTGCTACGACCTTGTTTTTATCGACGGCAATAAGAGGGAGTATCCCGACTACTACCGTATGTTGCTCGACGGAGGCTTGGTGCACTCGGGCTCCTATATCTTGGCGGACAATATCTTGTGGTATGGTAAGGTGGCTGCGGAAAATATCAAATCCTCCGATGTGCAGACACTCGGTATCGTGGAGTTCAACAAGATGGTGCACGACGACCCCCGAGTGGAGAGCGTCATTGTCCCTATCCGTGACGGCATCAACCTTATTAGAGTATTGTAGGGTAGGGGGTGTAAAAAAAGAGAGGGAGCATTTTGCGTTCCCTCTCTTTTTTGTTGATTATTATTGGTTTATACCAAGTTGAGTTCTTTCTTCATCCTCTCAATCTTCTCGTCGAGCTGTGCCGAAACTGCGTCGTACTCTGCGAGTGATGCGAGGGGCTCCTTCACGCCAAAGTAGAATTTAATCTTGGGCTCAGTGCCGCTGGGGCGAATCGAAAGGATTGTGCCGTCGGCAGTGAGGTACTGCAATACATTCGATTTATCGATATCGAGTGCGGTTACGGTGCCACTCTTAACATCCAAAGCCTCAGAGGATTGGTAGTCTTTGATGGTCACGATGTCCGAGCCACAAATCTGCTTGGGAGGATTTGCACGGAAATCAACCATCATCTGTTTGATCTCTGCTGCGCCTTCCTGACCTTTGCGAACAACCGAAACAAGACCCTCTTTATAGAAACCATACTCGGTGTAGAGTTCTTTGATCAAGCCATAGAGCGAGGTGCCAATGCTCTTTGCCCAAGCGGCAGCCTCTGCTGCGAGCGAGCAAGATGCAACGCCATCCTTATCCCTAAGGAATGAGCCGGGGAGGAAGCCAAAGCTCTCCTCGCCACCACCGATATAAACTTTGCCTTTAACCTCCTCTTGGCGGATAACCTTTGCGATATTTTTGAAACCAGTGAGGCAATCGAAATATTCTACACCAAAACTCTTGGCTACATCTGCCATCATCTCACTTGTAACAATGGTCTTCACGATATACTGCTTACCATCAAGGAGTCCGTTCTCTTTCCAGCGGCGGCACATATAATAGGTAAGGAGCACGCAGGTCTGGTTGCCATTGAGAAGTACAAAGTTGCCTTTCTCATCGGGAACTGCGATGCCAATACGATCGCTGTCGGGGTCGGTTGCCATAACAATCTCGGCACCCTCATTCTGACCCTGCTCGATAGCCATACGCATAGTGGTCCTCTCCTCGGGGTTGGGTGACTCTACGGTGGGGAAGTTGCCGTCGATTGTCATCTGCGCTTCAACGGTCGAAATATTGGTAAAACCGTAGCGACGGAGCGATGCGGGAACGAGTTTGTGACCACAACCGTGAATGGGGGTATAGACAATCTTCATATCGTGGTACTTAGCCACTGCCTCGGGCGAGAGCGAAAGACCGTGTACCTTCTCCAAGTAAATTTTGTCGAACTCCTCGCCAATAATCTCGATATTCTCGGGATGCAAGCCACTGATAATCTGATCTACGGAGGTAATCTTGTTTACCTCGTCGATGATGTTCTTGTCGTGGGGTGCGATAACCTGCGAGCCATCCTCCCAGTACGCCTTGTAACCATTGTACTCGCGGGGGTTGTGCGAAGCGGTAACCATTACACCACTCTTGCAACCGAGCTCACGGATTGCGAAGCTCAACTCGGGAGTGGGGCGGAGCGACTCGAAGAGGTAAACTTTGAAGCCGTTGGATGCGAAGATGTCGGCTGTGCGCTCTGCAAACTCACGGGAGAAGTTGCGGCAGTCGTGCGAAACGGCAACCTTAATCTCCTGACCCTCAAAACATTTTTTGAGATAATTTGCCAAGCCCTGAGTTGCCATACCTACTGTATAGACATTCATACGGTTGGTGCCAACGCCAAGAATACCACGCAAACCACCGGTGCCAAATTCGAGGTCCTGATAGAAACTTTCGGAGAGTTCTTTGGGGTCATTCTCCATAAGATTTCTTACCTGCTCTTTGGTCTTTTCGTCGTAATTTCCATCGAGCCACTTCTGTGCTCTGTCAAGAATGTATTGTTCCATAATGAGTTATGTTTATTATAAGTTTTATTTATATTCAACTCTTTTAGCAATTCATTTTTCCAATAGGCAAATATACGATTTTTTTCATCAATTCTCAATATCAGCACATTAAAATCGCAAGGAATTTTTTGCGACTAAAATCCATAGCAATTAAAACTAATTTTGCAATAGTAAATCGTATTTTTTTTAACAAATTTATGCACAATTTTGTGGTCGGAAATCATAGTTAGTTACCCAATTCTATAAATGATAGCGAACACGGCAACATATAGCGATGTCTGGCAGAACTGTCTTGCTCAAATCAAGAAGCAGACTACCGAAGAGGAGTTTGTGAAATGGTTTAAGCCTATCGTGCCTCTTGGCTACGATGGCAAGACTTTGCGCTTGCGCTTGCCCAGCGAGGATTGTGTCTTCCATATCGAGAGGCACTATATCCCATCGCTTCGTCCTATTATTTATGAGCATTTCGGTAACAATACCTCGCTCCGATATTCTGTTCCTTCGGCTGATAGTCAGCCAGTTGCGGAGGTTGTGAATACTCCTCGTATTCCCGATCCACAGGACACTACAAAGATAAAAAATCCTTTTGTAATTCCTGGTATCAAGCGCTTGGAAATTCCCTCGCAGCTCAATCCCAACTACACCTTCGACAACTTCATCGAGGGCGAGTGTAATCGCTTGGTGCGCAGTGTTGGCTTGGCTGTGTCGGTAGCACCTGGTAAGACTGCCTATAATCCTCTCTATATCTTTGGCGACTCTGGCTTGGGTAAGACTCACCTCGCACAAGCTATCGGTATGGATATCAAGCAGCGCCATCCCGAGTTGCAGGTTTTGTATGTGTCGATGAATAAATTTCAGGCACAATACACTACCGCTGTTCTCAATAAAGAGCCCAACGACTTCATCAACTTCTACCAGATGATAGATGTGCTCATTATTGATGATATTCAGGAGCTGTCGGGCAATAAGAGTAGCACCCAAAATGCCTTCTTCAACATCTTCAACCACCTTCACCTCTCGGGCAAACAGCTCATCCTTACTTCGGATAAGCGTCCTTCGGAGTTGAGCGATATCAATGACCGCCTGCTGACCCGCTTCAAATGGGGTTTGGCTGCGGAGCTTACTCAGCCCGATTACGACACGAAGGTGAAGATTATCCGCAATAAGGCAATGAAACTCAATGCGGAGTTGCCCGAGGAGGTAATCCAATACTTTGCGGAGAATATCAATGCCAATGTGCGTGAGATTGAGGGTGTGCTTTCGGCACTCGTGGCTCACTCGAAGTATATGAATCGCAAAATCTCCATCACACTCGCCAAAGAGGTGTTGAAGATGTATGTGAAAATCAGCCCCAAGGAGATCTCCATTGAGAATATTCGTAAGATTGTGTGCGAATACCTCAATATCGACGAGGCGGTTTTCGACTCGCCCAAGAGGACACGAGAGGTTGCGCAGGCACGACAGATTGCTATGTACCTCTGCAAGCAGCATACCAAATCGCCCCTATCGGCAATCGGTGCAGCGATTGGTGGCAAGAATCACGCCACAGTGCTCCACGCTTGCAAGGCTGTGTGCAACCTGATGGAGACCGACAAGTCTTTCTTGCAGATGATGGAGGAGATTGAGCGTCGAGTGTTGGCAAAATAGATTAGATAATACCTTAAATATACAGTAAAGGCAAACCCGCAATATGAGGTTTGCCTTTTTTATTGTAGGAAAGGAGGGGAAACTTTCAATTTTTTGTTTTGTTTTTGTTTTGTTGTTTGTGTTTTTTTCTCTAATTTTACGATTAGATTTGCCAAATGTGGCGTTTGAAAAAGGCAGTATGTTGAAGATTGGAGATAAAGCCCCTTTGTTTGAGGGCGTTACGCAGAGTGGAGAGAGTGTGAAATTGGAGAATTTCCGTTCGCACAAGGTGGTTTTGTACTTCTATCCCAAGGATAATACTTCGGGTTGCACGCTCGAAGCAAAGAGTCTGCGTGATGGTAAGGCGCAGCTTGCCGAAATGGGGTTTGAGATTGTGGGCGTGAGTCCCGACAGCGTGAAGTCCCACCAAAACTTCTGCGCAAAGCACGAGCTCAACTTTACTCTCGTGGCAGATACCGACAAAAGCATCGCTGAGGCGTATGGTGTGTGGAAGGAGAAGAGTATGTATGGCAGAAAGTATATGGGTATTGTGCGTACAACCTTCATTATCGACGAGGAGGGCGTAATTGTCCACATCTTCGACAAAGTGAATACTGCCAACCACTATCAGCAAATCATTGATTGGGCAAAAACAAAATAAAAAATAGATACAATTATGGCAGAAAAAGTTGCAGTTAATCCCGACAAACAGAAGGTGTTGAGCGCTGTGTTGGACAAAATTGAGAAGGATTTTGGTAAAGGCTCAATTATGAGAATGAGCAAGGATAGTGTTGAACAGGTGGCAGTTATCCCCACTGGCTCCATCACTCTCGATAATGCACTCGGCGTGGGCGGTTATCCCAAAGGTCGTGTGATTGAAATCTACGGTCCCGAGTCGTCGGGTAAGACTACGCTGGCAATCCACGCAATCGCAGAGGCACAGAAGGCGGGCGGCATTGCAGCGTTCATTGATGCAGAGCACGCTTTCGATAGCTTCTATGCAGAGAAGTTGGGCGTGGATATCGACAACCTTTTGGTGTCGCAGCCCGACAGTGGCGAGCAGGCTTTGGAGATTGCCGAGACCTTGATTCGTTCGAGTGCAATCGACATCATCGTTATTGACTCCGTAGCAGCACTCACTCCCAAAGCAGAGATTGAGGGCGAGATGGGCGAGTCGAAGATGGGTTTGCAGGCAAGGCTTATGTCGCAGGCGCTCCGAAAACTCACCGCGTCGATTAGCAAAACAAAAACCGTATGTATCTTCATCAACCAGTTGCGTGACAAAATCGGTATCGTCTATGGCAATCCCGAGACTACAACTGGTGGTAACGCCTTGAAGTTCTATGCCAGCGTGCGCATCGACATCCGCAAAACTTCGGTTATCAAGGATGGTGATGAGCAGCTCGGTACTCGCACAAAAGTGAAAGTTGTGAAGAATAAGGTTGCGCCTCCCTTCCGCAAGGCAGAGTTCGATATTATGTATGGCGAGGGTATCTCGAAGATTGGCGAGATTCTCGACCTCGGTTGCGACTTTGGCGTAATCAAGAAGAGTGGCTCGTGGTACTCCTATGGCGACCAGAAGTTGGCACAGGGTAGGGATGCAACCAAAGCCCTACTTATTCAGAATGAGGCATTGTGTGCTGAGGTAGAAGCAAAAGTTCGAGAAGCACTTAAAGCATCGAAAGATAACTAATTGAATGATTGGTGGTTTTGCTCACGACGAGCGAAGCCACCTTCTATGTATATTAGGGGGCAAGGTAAGACATCTCCGCCCCCGAAATCAACCCTATAAGAGCGAATGTATTATGGCAGGGTACACGGCAGATGACGAGAAGATAATCGGTGAGCAATTTAGCGAACTACTGGCTGCGTGCAATAAAATTTGCAAAAGCGAGGCAGACTGGGAGATGATTAACAAGGCTTTCTTCCTTGCAAAGGAGGCACACAAAGGTGTGCGTCGTCGATCGGGTGAGCCATACATCCTTCATCCTCTGGCAGTTGCGAAAATTGTCGTGAGTGAGGAGGGCTTGGGTGTTAAATCCACTGCTGCTGCACTTCTGCACGATGTAGTGGAGGATACGAGCTACACGGTGGAGGATATCGAAAACCTCTTTGGTTCAAAGGTAGCTTCGATGGTCGATGGTCTGACCAAAGTGGCTGCTGCACTGAATGAAGATGTGACCGCACAGGCGGAGAGCTTCCGTAAAGTATTGCTTACACTTTCGGATGATATCCGAGTGATTATCATAAAGATAGCTGACCGTTTGCACAATATGCGCACGCTTGGTTCGATGCCCCGACACAAGCAGATAAAGATTACAAGTGAGACGATGTATCTCTTCGCTCCGCTGGCTTATCGCTTGGGTCTTTATGCAATCAAAACCGAGCTCGAAGATCTCTCGCTCAAATATATGTACCCCGAAGAGTATGCCGCAATCGAGGAGAAGTTGCAGGCTACTGCCACCGAGCGCAATGAGTTTATGGAGCGTTTTATCCAGCCCATCAAGGATAAACTCACCGAGGCGGGAGTGGACTTTACGATTTCGGGCAGGGTTAAGACCGTCTATTCCATTTGGTCGAAGATGCAGCGCAAGAAGATTCCTTTTGAGGAGATTTATGACCTCTTTGCTGTGCGCATCGTCTTTAAGCCCAATGACCTCACGCCCGAGAAGGCGCAATGTTGGCACATTTATTCGCTCCTTACGGACATCTATCCACCTAAGCCAGATCGTGTGCGTGACTGGGTGAACTTCCCCAAAGCCAATGGCTATGAGGCACTTCACGCAACGCTGATGCGTCCCGATGGTGTGTGGGCAGAGGTGCAAATTCGTTCGGAGAGGATGGAGGAAATTGCCGAGCGAGGCTTTGCGGCACATTGGAAATATAAGCAGGAGCACGATGGCGAGGATGAGTTCGATAAGTGGCTCAAAGATGTGAGCAATGCTCTGCGCCATCCTGCGGGCAATGCTGCTGACTTCTTGGAGAACATCAAGATGACTCTCTATATGACCGAGATGGTCGTATTTACCCCTAAGGGCGAGGCTCGTAAGTTCCCAGTGGGTGCTACGGCTCTGGATTTTGCATACGACATTCACTCCAATGTCGGTAATACGGCAATCGGTGCGAAGATTAACCACAAGATTGAGTCGATTTACACAAAACTCAATAGTGGCGATCAGGTGCAAATCCTCACTGCCGAGACCGCACATCCAACCATCGAGTGGCTCGATCACGTAGGTACGATGAAGGCTAAGCAGTCTATCATTACTTATCTTAAACGAGTAAGGCAGAATAATGTAGAGCGTGGGATCTCAATCTTTGATAACCGTATGAAGGAGTTTGGTATTACGCCCAGTGCTCGCTTGTTCCGCAAACTGCTTCCTGCATACGATTGTGCAAATAAGGATGAGTTTTATAGCAAGCTTGGCTCGGAGATTATCAACCTGAAAGATATCGATACCGTTCTGCGCCAGAACTCCAAGAATAAGGTTTTGAAGTTCTGGACATTTGAGATTGCGGGCAGTAAGCCAAAAGATATCGTTGTAAAAGGCGTGAGGGATGTGGATAATATGGGCGAGCAGAAGTTTGTCGCTGCCGAGTGTTGCAATCCAATTCCTGGCGACAATATCACTGGATATAAAGATCCCATTACTGGCGACATTATTGTGCACAAGACCGACTGCGAGGCTCTCATTGGACTTGCAGCGCAGAAGGGCGAAAACTTGGTGGGCAATATCAAGTGGTCAACCTATAAGGCAGAGTCCTACCTTGCGGAGATAAAACTCAGGGGTCTTGATAGGGTAGGCGTGCTTAGGGATTTGGCGCAGGTTATCACTGTGGAACTTGATATCAACATCCGTGAGTTGAAGATTCAGAGTCACGACGGAATTTTTGAGGGCAAGATTAGCCTCTATGTTTCCGATGCTGAGAGTCTATACTCGCTGATGGATAAGGTGAATAAGATTAAAGGAATTGATAAGGTAGAACGAGTTTAATTAAATAAATATAGAAAGTTATGGCTTCCATTTTTTCGATGATAATCGCAGGCGACATTCCAAGTTACAAGGTTGCTGAGGATGAAAATTACTATGCATTTTTGGATATCAACCCACTTGCCAAAGGTCACACTCTTGTTGTGCCAAAGCGTGAGGAAGATTACATCTTCGATCTCTCGGACGAAGAGTTGTCGGGTATGGTAAAATTTGCAAAGAGGGTAGCGGAGAAACAGAAGAGTGTCTTCGGTTGCAAGAAAGTTGCAATGGTAGTGCTCGGTTTGGAAGTCCCACACGCACACATCCATCTTATACCTATGAATAGCGAGGCGGATGTAGATTTCCGTAAAGCAAAGCTCCAACTTACAAAAGAGGAGTTTATTGAGATTGCAGAGTCTATAAAAGTGGAGTAGGGGAGTATTGCCCTACTTTTGCGTTTTACAAATGTAAAAATATTGATATCGACACTAAAATAGGTGTCGATATTTTTTATTTGACCAATATGGTGAGTTTAATTATTTAATTATTTATATGTAAAACGCTGAAAACCAAATAAATAACTACAATAGTGTAAAGTAGTAATTTATGTTAATATTGATAACTGAGGTAGTGGGCGGTGTAAATGGTGCATATGTGTGCTTTCGTTGTACTTAATTCACTATTTATCAGTTACTTACAATATTTAATATAAATAATAACTTAAATAGTTGATTTGTGGCTTTGGGAGGGTGTTTTGTGGGAATAGTAATTGGGAGTATTTGCGTATGTAATTTTTATATTTTACATTTGTAAAATAAATAATGGTAAATTATGAAAGATAGAATACAGCACATTATTAAGGCAGAGTCACTAACTAATTTACAATTTGCACAGCTAATCGAGAGTAGCCCTGCAACGGTCACGCATTTGCTATCTGGCAGAAACAAACCAAGCGTAGAGATGGTGGCGAATATCGCTCGTGCATTCCCTCATTACAATCTTCGTTGGTTAATTCTTGGCGAAGGTGTGATATATAATAAAGGTGTGGAGGATACTCAGAGTGCTACAAAGATTCAGAATTCTACCACGCCCTCAGGTGAATTGCCATTTGATGCAGACGATGCACCCAACTTAGCAACTGCAACTCCATCACCCCAAACGGTTGTGGTCGCTCCTGAACAGCCTCATAAATCTGCAAACTCAGTGATTGCAACTACAAACTCTGCGCAAACATCAGCATCCGCCGCTGAACCATCGCCAACAAAGCTCATTGTCTGCCTTCCCGACGGCACCTTCTCTGAATATACCCGAAAGTAATCCCCAACACACATCCTGCGACTGAGATTAGTCTTAATAGCTTATAAATGAATATAATCCTCCCTCTCCACCATTTGCAAAATATATACATTATGTAAAATACATTTCGGGGAATTTGAAAATCGTGTGGAGGTTAGAAATTATATGCTCTGTTATTATGCCCCCTTCCCTTTCACGGAGCTTATGGCAGACTTATTATAGAAAAGGTATCGCCTCAGCCCCCTTTCTGCGTTGGGGTGTTGGCGATTGAGGTTTAAGCGCAAAAGTAACATAGTAGAGGTAATTTGAGGCGTTATTTTGGCTTTTGGATATGGATATTTTGTGCAGAAAGTATTATTTTTGCTATATGAAACGGATTTTGAGTTGGATTATAATACTATGCGTCGGGGCAGTATGTGTTTCGTGTCTCGGGCGTGGCGTTGAATATAGCAGTAAAAAGCAAATTGTAGTAACAATTCCACCTCTTGCAGGGCTTGTGAAGGAGATTGTTAGCAGTGATTATCAGGTGGTTACACTCTTGCCAAGCGGTGCGACGCCAGAGAGTTACTCCCCTACTGCACGCCAGATTGCTGCGCTTAGTGATGCTGAGTTTGTATTCTCGGTTGGGATGTTGACTTTTGAACAAGAGTTGATGCAACGAGTTGGTAATAAAGGTGTTGCGAATGTGGTAAATGTTAATAAAGGTATAGAGTTGATTGCTGGTGGATGCAATCACGACCATAGTGAAGCACATTCCCACCACCATCATCACTCTGTGGATCCTCATATCTGGATGTCGCCCCGAGGGCTTGTGCAAATTGTTGATAACATTGCGCAGGCGCTGATGGTAAAACACCCCGATTCTGTGCACTATAAGGCTAATAGTGAGTCGCTTATGGCAAAACTCACAGGGCGTGCGGAGGCGTATGGCGAGGTGTTGAAAAGTGCTCCGAAGGAGTTTTTGATTTACCATCCTGCCCTTGGATATTTTGCTCACGAATATGGTTTGGAGCAGATTGCGTTGGAAAATGAGGGTAAAAATCCTACTCCTAATGCGCTTGCGAAGATTGTCGATAAGGTGCAAGCGGAAGGTATTGAGGAACTGCTTTATCAACAAGAGTACCCTCTTGATGTAGTTAAACCTATTGCAGAGATACTCGGTGTTAATTTGGTTGAAATCAATCCATTGTGTGCAGATATTATCGCCGAACTTGACCGCATTGTAGCGCAACTTACTAACAGGAATGAATAGCCAAGAAATTATAAGAATAGAGCATTTGTCGGTAGATTACGACGGGCGTCCAGCACTCGAAGATGTTAATATATCATTCTACGAGGGCGACTTTGTGGGTATTATCGGTCCAAATGGAGGAGGTAAGAGTACGCTTGTGAAGAGCATTCTCGGGCTTGTCCCCTACTCTGGTTCAATTTCGTTTGCAGGAAAGATTGCTGGCAGACACTCCATTGGCTATCTGCCTCAGTCCAATCAGTTTGATAAGAGTTTTCCAATTTCGGTTGCAGAGTTGGTGTTGAGTGGCTTGCAGTCGGGCAAAGGACTGCGAAGGTATAGCCATACGGATAAGACGAAGGCTCAATCTACACTCGAACTGCTTGGGATCAGTCACTTGTCGGACAAGCAGATAGGCGAATTGTCTGGTGGCGAATTGCAACGAGCATTGCTCGGTAGAGCTATTATTTCGGAGCCTGCCTTGCTGATTCTCGACGAGCCCGCCAACTTTGTTGACAATAGGTTTGAGCACGAACTGTACGCCTTGCTCGAAAGGCTCAATGAGCATATGGCTGTGGTTGTCGTGTCGCACGATGTGGGAACAATTACCTCGCTCGTGAAGAGCGTTGTGTGTGTCAATCGCACTGTGCATCGCCACAATACCGCCGAGCTTACGCCCGAACTTTTGGAGAACTACCACTGCCCTATTCAGGTCATCTCGCACGGCACCGTTCCTCACACAGTTCTTGCACATCACGCCCACCGCTGCCAGTGTGAGCACCACGAGTGAAAAGAAGCCATAAAACATAAAATATGGTATTGTGGGATTGATAATGAATAAAATTTACTACATTTGTAATGATATAACCGTTATTAACATAAAAACAGGAATTTTGCCTATGGTAAATTAGCGTAAATTGGTACGCACATTGTAGAACATATTGGAAAAAGCGTTAGCTTTAATTCTTGCCTTTGAAACTTCGACACTTTCACTGACAATCAAGAGTAAAGCGGTAACGCTCGCGTCAATATATTTTGGCGTGGGCTTTACTCTTTGTTTGATTGTCAGGTAGTCGAAGACCTCAAAGGCAGACAAAAGAGATTGTCCGCGCTTTTTTTATGTGCCTATCCCAAGCAACCCTAAGGACAACTCTACCTAATGTGGCTTTATTGGTCAAAAATGTAAAACTTAAAAACAATGAAGAGATGAAAAGAATGTTAATTACAGTTGTTTGTATATTTAGTTCACTTGCAATTTTCGCAGAGGATCCACCAGTAAGACAAGGTGACAAATGTAACGCCAATGGTGAAAATGGAAGGATTCAAGCTACACACTCAACATACACCAATAGGAGAGATGATGATAGTGGAGCTAAGGGCGAGGCAAATGCAAAAGTGAAGGCTGGTTGGTTCTCTGCTGGCGCCGAAGTGAGTGGCGAGAAACAGCGTTCTGAGTCAGATTATGAATCTCACGAAGTGTCGGGTTATCAGTGTGTTACAGATAGAGCAACATACAATAACTGGAATGATGGACATTTAACTCGTACTCGTAAAACACGCTAAAACTATGAAAAAGATTAAAAGAATCGCCGCTATGTTGCTTGGCGTAATAGCAATTTCTATGACTATGACCGCTTGTGGTGCTGTGCAGTCCTTGTCGTACGATGAGAAAAGAGGTCTTGTTAATGCAGGAATCAGCATTGCCGATTATTATGGTGCTTTTGACTAATGATTAAGAAGCACTGCAAAATGCAAGCGGGGCAACTCTTTTTGAGTTGCCCCGCATTATTTGGCGGAATGACTGCGCCTAAATTACCAAGGTTTGTAGCACTAAAACTACTCAAACTTGCAGATCTCGCTCAATTTGCCCCAGAGCTCCTCGGTGCGCTCAACGAGCTGCGAACGGATGTAGGCATAGTGTTTGCGAACAAGCGAGGGGTTGTGCTTCTCGGCTGGGTTGTTAACGAGCTCCATCAGGTTGTTGCGCATATCAACAGCGCCCTGCATAATGGCGATAATCTCCTCGTGTTTGTCGCCGTGGAAACCGAGCGAAAGGTAGCAATCATAGACCACCTCGTTTACGGTGTAGTCAATCTCTTTTTTGATGTCTCTTAAACTTGCCATAATTGTTTATGAATTTGGTTTTGTGTTTGTTTCAACATAGCAAAGTTAGTAATAATTTTGACACTCTGCACTCCCGACCACAAAATATATCACTCCCCCGCCCCATTTTTTACATTTTTTCTGCCCGCCTTCCTTCTTTGAGGAGTATTAGCAGTGTGTATTTTTATGCCCCAAGCGAGGGCTTCTGCACATTATTTGGAGGGATTAGGTGGAGGGTTTAGGAAAAATTTGTATATTTGTAAGCAAACCATTAGGCGAGTTTGCGCAAAATAGAGAAAAATAGCAAAGTATCACAATAGAGTTTTTTTATTATGAGCGAAAACAAGTTTATGCGTATGGCGATCGAACTCTCCAAGGAGAGTGTGGCTCGTGGAGGTGGTCCCTTCGGTGCCGTGATCGTGCGCAATGGCGAGGTGGTAGCTACTGGTTCCAACAGTGTGACCATTCTCAACGACCCCACAGCTCACGCAGAGGTAAGCGCCATTCGTGCTGCCTGCGCCTCGGTGGGCGATTTCAACCTCAAAGGCTGTGAGATTTACTCCTCCTGTGAGCCTTGTCCGATGTGCCTTAGCGCTATCTACTGGGCGGGCATCGAGAAGATTTACTATGCGGGCACACGCTCCGATGCGGCGGCTATCGGTTTCGATGATGCTTTCATCTACGAACAGATACCTCTTGCCCCAACCGAGCGTACAGTCCCCTCCCTACCCCTTATGCGTGCCGAAGGACTCGAAGCCTTCCGCCTCTGGGAACAAAAAGAGGACAAGATTGAGTATTAACAAAAAAGGTTGCCGAACGCTCGGCAACCTTTTTTGTTGAGAGTTGCGTAAATCTAAGCGATTATCATACCATAAAAAAAGAGCGAGCCCGCAGTTTAACTGGGGCTCGCTCTCTGGTTTTTGGTGCTAAATGCACCCGCTATATGCGGTTTTAGCTACCGAAGTTGTCGTACATAATGTTTTCGGGAGGTACGCCCAAGTTGTCGAGCATATTCACAACTGCCGAAATCATCATAGGAGGACCGCAGAGGTAGTACTCAATATCCTCGGGTGCGGGGTGGTTCTTCAAGTAGTTGTTGTAGATGACATTGTGGATAAAGCCAATGTAGTTGGGATCCCAGTTGTCATCGGGGCGAGGATCGCTAAGACCAATCGCAAACTTGAAGTTGGGGAACTCTTTTGCAAACTCCTCGAACTGCTCCTGATAGAAAATCTCCTGCTTCGAGCGAGCACCATACCAGAACGAGATGGGAAGGTCGCTCTTCACAGTCTTGAAGAGGTGGAAGATGTGCGAACGCATAGGCGCCATACCTGCACCACCACCGATAAACATCTTCTCATTGGGCGTATCCTTGATGAAGAACTCACCGTAAGGACCCGAAATGGTTACCTTATCGCCAGGTTTGCGTGAGAAAATGTAGGACGAGCAGATACCAGTAGGCACATTCATAAAGCCACCTGTTGCCCTATCGAAGGGAGGAGTAGCGATACGAACATTGAGCATAATGATGTCGTCCTCAGCGGGCTGGTTTGCCATAGAGTATGCACGGAAGGTAGGCTCGGGGTTGTTTGCCACGAGGTCCCACATCTTGAACTTGGTCCAGTCTGCGTGGAATTTCTCATCGATGTCCATATCCGAGTATTTGATACCCTCATATTTGGGGATGTCGATCTGGATATAACCACCACTCTTGAAGTTGAGTTTCTCGCCCTCGGGGAGTTTCACAACAAACTCCTTCATAAAGGTCGATACGCTACGGCACGAAACAACCTCGCACTCCATCTTCTTAACGCCCAAAACGCTCTCGGGAATACGAATATCCATATCGTTCTTAACCTTCACTTGGCAACCAAGGCGCCAGTGGTCTTTCTGCTGTTTGCGGGTGAAGAAGCCAACCTCGGTGGGCAAAATCTCGCCACCGCCGTCCAACACCTGAACTTTACACATACCGCAACTACCCTGTCCACCACAAGCCGAGGGAAGGAAAATCTTCTCCTGTGCGAGAGTGTTCAAAAGCGAGTTGCCGCTTGCAACTTTGAGGCTCTTCTGCCCCTCGTTGATATTGATCGTAACCTCACCCGAAGATGTGAGTTTTG
>JAGCJH010000067.1 GCA_017648105.1 Tidjanibacter sp. | reverse complement strand
GAGCGGTAAGCGGGACTCGAAACTCGTGCAAGCACGAGTAGGCCGTGAACTATATTGACACCCCCGACCCCTGAAAGGGGAGTAGAGGGTCACGGGCGGAGTCCCTTGATTATCCATTAAAAAGAGAATAGCCCCGCACTTCAGCTGGGCTATTCCCTTTTTAGAGCGGTAAGCGGGACTCGAACCCGTGACCCTCGGCTTGGGAAGCCGATGCTCTACCAACTGAGCTATTTCCGCAAATATGTGGGCGCAGGGTGCAAATAGTGCGCCATTGCACCCACAAATATAGTAAATTATTATCTATCTACCATTACTCGGTGTAGAATTTCTCAGCAAGTTCTGCAAAGGTAACATTTGCCTCGGGGTCAAAAATCGAGTTGAGCACATAAGCCAAGCGGATACCAGCCACCACCAAGCGATCTTCGAGCATTGGCGAGAAGTCATAGACAAACTGGTAGGAGAGGTTGGGATTCTCCTCCTCCAAGTTCTCCACATACTCATAAATCTTCGCTGCGTTACCAACAGTCTCCATAAACCACTCCTCGAAGTTACCTGCCCAGTACATCTGCACGTGCTCGGGATCAAGAACATCGAGGTGCTCGCACCACTCCGAGTAGCTCCAAGCACGAGCCGAGTCAATCATCTTGCTATCCCAAACAGAGTGGAGGTTGGTATTGCGACCAAACCATCTAACCTTCATCTTATTGCCACCAAGGTCGGAGAGCCTACCTGCGTGCATAGGGCAGTGCATATCGCCCACCATATGAACAATCATCTTGATATCATCTTCCGAAATTCTATAAAGATTGTCGGGATAGTAGGTTTTGAGTGTGGCGGTCATAGTTGTGAGAGCCGTTACCACATCACCCTTATCATTTTTCTTCATTGTCTGGTAAGTTTCGCCCTTATCCACATTAGCATAGTGCCAAGTTTTGGTGTGGCTATACTTAGTTGTCCACTCGGGCGAGTTCTGGATTCCATCCATCCACGAGGAGTAGTAAACAATCGAGTGACCATCGAACATCTCAGCAAGCGCAGTTTTAGTTTTATCCGAGAGGTGTTTTTCTGCGATGGCAGCCACTATATCGTGACCTTTGGGACCCCAGCCAAATACGACAGCCGAATTGAGCACGAGAAGTGTGCAAGCGGCAAATGTTGCAAAAATTTTCTTCATTGTATCGTTTCGTTTTATTGGTTATTTATTGGTTATTTATTCGCTATTGATTCATCGTAATAAGGAGCTCATCGTTGCTCACAGTATTTTGCATCTGTTTCTGCATCAACTCCATAGCCTCCACAGAAGTCATATCCGAGAGATGGCGACGGAGTACCCAAGTACGACCCAACACCTCTTTGCTGGTCAATAGGTCTTCCCTGCGAGTGCCACTTGCCGACACATCCACTGCGGGGTAGATACGCTTATTGGCAAGCTTACGGTCGAGCTGCAACTCCATATTACCCGTACCCTTAAACTCCTCGAAGATAACCTCATCCATCTTGGAGCCAGTATCGAGCAGGGCGGTAGCAATAATGGTCAGCGAGCCACGCTCCTCTGTCTTACGAGCCGCACCGAAGAAGCGTTTGGGTTTGTGGAGCGCATTGGCATCCACACCACCCGAAAGCACCTTACCCGAGGCGGGTTGCACGGTATTATATGCCCTCGCAAGGCGGGTAATCGAGTCGAGCAAAATCACAACATCGTGACCGCACTCTACCATACGCTTCGCCTTCTCCAAGACCATCTCGGCAACCTTTACGTGGCGAGCCGCCTGCTCATCGAAGGTCGAAGAGACAACCTCCGCCTTCACGTGGCGAGCCATCTCAGTTACCTCCTCGGGGCGCTCATCAATCAGCAGAACGATGAGATAGACCTCGGGATGATTGTCGGCAATAGCATTAGCTATCTCTTGGAGAATCATTGTCTTACCAGTCTTGGGCTGTGCCACAATCATACCCCTCTGTCCCTTACCGATGGGGGCAAAGAGGTCGATAATGCGAGTTGTAAGGTTGTTGTGACCATTGCCTGTGAGGCAGAATTTCTCCTGTGGGAACAGAGGGGTCATATACTCAAACTGCATCCTATCCCTCAAATTCTCAGGAGCAAGACCATTGACCTCCAACACCTTCACGAGGGGGAAATATTTTTCTCCCTCCTTGGGTGGGCGGATAACACCCTTCACGGTATCGCCCAACTTCAAGCCCCAGTTCTTAATCTGCGAAGGAGCAACATAGATATCATCGGGCGAGTTGAGATAGTTGTAATCGGCAGAACGAAGAAATCCATAGCCATCGGGCATAATCTCCAAGACACCTTCGCCCTCTACAATAACATTCTCGATCTCCTGCTGAATATCCCTCTCTTCCTGCTCCTCGGCAGTGAGTTCCTCTTCATCATCTTCTTCTATTTCAGCATCAAGGGGGAGCAGACTCTCCACAACCTCCTCCACAATAGCAACCTTCGCTTTGCGACCTCTGCGAGGTTTAGCCACCTCAGGGGCAGGCGCCTCAGTCGCTTCGGGAGCAACCTCAGTTGCGGTTTCAGGCTCTACTGCTACTTCTGCGACGGGTGCCGCCTCCTCTGGCAGAGGATTCTTGCGTGGGCGACCACGACGCTTGGGCTTCACCTCCTCCACGGGAGCTTCAACTACTACCTCGGGCGCAGGTGTAGGCTCCTCCTCAGTGGGAGCTATTGCCACTTCACCCTCCTCGGTGCGAGTTGTGAATGCCACCTGCTGTGCGGTTATTCTCTTGCGCACCCTGCGCTGTGGCATTTGCGACTCATCGTTGAGCGCCTCCTCTTGGGGGCGTGTAGCGTCGATAATCTTAGCCACAAGTTTCTCCCTACCCGAACGAATGTCCAGACCGAGAGCACGAGCAATCTCACGGAGTTCCGAGAGGCTTTTGCTCATCAATGCATCCATATCTTGCATATTCTGCATAACTCTGTATAATAAGAAGTTAGTATCTTCAATCTTTCGTAAAAATCGTATAAACTTTCGGAATTATGTTGCCCGACACGACAACATAGCGTAAAAGGTCAATGCAAAGATAATTATTTCTCCCGAAAAAACAACACCCCACCTTCGCTTAATTCCCCACCGAGAGGCAACTACAATGCCATTTTGTCGTAAAACCTTGACAAACACAAAAGATAGTATTATATTTGTGCTACGAACTAAATAAATGCAGAAGCAAAGAATATGTCAATGATTTTCAAATTCCGTATGCTCTCCGACGAGAGCGATGTTTTCGTGAGGGACTATGAGGTAAAGTATGATATGAACCTCTTGGAGTTCAACGATTTCATCTGCCGAGATCTACACTACGACAACTCGGGAATGACCTCCTTTTTCCTCTCCGATGGACAGTGGCGCAAGTTGCGTGAATTCACACTGATGGATATGGGTGGCGGTATGAGCGACTACTCAATGGAGGAGAGCGAGCCCCCTATGGCAATGGAGTCCGTTGTGCTCGGTCAGATTATCCACGAGAATCACGACCGCCTTATCTGGCTTTTCGATATGTTTACCGATCGTGCCTACTACCTCGAACTGATTGAGGCTAAGTTCGTAGAGGAGGGCGTGGAATATCCTCGCACACTCTTTGCTCACGGCGAGCCTGCCGACCAGTATGACCCCGAAGCGGGTGGCGTAGGCGAAAAATCCATCTTCGAGGAGATGATGGACGACTTTGGTGATTTCGGTGGTGGCGATGACTCCTACGACGACGAATACTAACGAGCGACCCCTCCTTGTGGTTGTTTTGGGTCCTACGGGGTCGGGAAAAACCGATCTCGCAGTGGCGATTGCACACCACTTCTCTACCGAAATCATCTCTACCGACTCACGACAATTCTATAAAGGTATGCCCATTGGCACTGCACAGCCCACCGCTGAGCAACTTGCCATCGTACCCCACCACTTCATTGCCGACCGACTACCCGAAGAGGAGCTCTCGGCTGGTGGCTATGAGAGAGAGGCTTTGGAGCGTTTGGAAGAGCTTTTCGCTCGCCACAATGTGGTCGTAGCCGTTGGTGGCTCGGGGCTCTACATTGACGCTCTATGCGAGGGTTTCGACGACCTGCCAAGCGACACACGAGAGGTGCGTGAGGAGTTGATGCGCAGGCTCTCCGAGGAGGGTTTGGAGGCTCTCGTGGAGGAACTACGAGCGAGGGATGAGGCTTATTGGGCTGTGGTGGATAGGAAAAATCCAGCACGCATCGTAAGAGCTTTGGAGGTCTGCATCGCAAGCGGGCTACCCTACTCTACTCAGCGCACCGCCCAAAAGCGTGAGCGTCCCTTTGATGTCGTCAAGCTCGGTGTCCTATGGGATCGAGAGGAACTCTACGACCGCATAAATCGCAGGGTGGATATGATGGTTGCCAATGGTTTGGAGGAGGAGGCAAGAAGCGTCTTCCATCTGCGCCATCTCAGTTCATTGCAGACCGTCGGCTACCGAGAATTTTTCGACTATTTCGATGGTACGATATCCCAAGAGGGGGCAATCGAACTTGTAAAGCGCAACTCTCGACGCTATGCCAAGCGCCAAATGACTTGGTTTCGTCGTGACACCTCGACCTACTGGCTCGCCCCCAACGACACCGCAGGGGCTATCGACATCATCCGTGAAAAATTAGAAAAATAAAACATCAATGAGAAACAACCGTGTAAGGCTTGCCATCAAGGCTTTGGTGGCATATATCGTCGGCATCGTAGTGCTCGGGGCACTCTTCTTCCTACCCGCAGGCTCACTTTATTATGAGGGCGGTTGGAGGATGTTGGCTTTGCTCTTCACTCCGATGTTTTTGATGGGCGTCGTTCTGCTTATCGCCTCGCCCGACCTACTCGCTCGCAGGCTATCCTCGAAGGAAAAGCGTGCAAAACAAAGCGGTGTCATTCGTTTCTCGGGACTCATCTTTCTCACAGGCTTTGTGCTTGCAGGGCTCGATTGGAGGCTAAATTGGAGCAATCCAAGCAACACCGCTACAACCATTGCGAGCATCATTTTTTTGGTAGGTTACCTACTCTATTTTGAGGTTATGAGGGAAAATGTGTGGCTCTCACGCACCATTGAGGTCAATGAGGGTCAGAAGGTTATCTCCTCGGGACTCTACGGCATCGTACGCCACCCGATGTACACCTCTACACTCCTTATGTTCCTTGCAATGCCTGTGGTGCTCGGCTCGTGGTGGGCAGTAATCCCCTTTGTATTCTACATTCCCGTCATCATTATCCGAATCCTCGATGAGGAGAAGTGCCTCTGCCAAGAGCTCGACGGATATAAAGACTACTGCTCCCGCATCCGCTGGCGCCTTTTCCCCTTCGTGTGGTAGTAAAGAGAGAATTTTTTTTGCCTATTTTTTACTTTATGGTATCAAATATGCCAGAAAATCGCTATCTTCACACTGGAAAAATAACCATTTAGCAAAAACAAAAATTGTATTATGGAAGCAAAAGTAAAAGTATTGGAAGCAATGAAGGCGGCAGGCGAGCCCCTCAATGCAGGTAAAATTGCGGAGCTCACAGGGCTCGATCGCAAAGAGGTAGATAAGGCAATGAAAGAGCTCAAAGAGGAGGGCGCAATCATCTCGCCAGTCCGTTGCAAATGGGCACCTGCCAAATAGACCACACAAGACAACAGAGGGCACTTCTTCTGGAAGTTGCCCTCTACTATTTATAAACCCACAAAACAAGAAACTACTATGCGTGTAGCAATATATGGCGCAGGCTCTTTGGGCACAATCCTCGGAGCATACATCAGCAAGGCTGGCGAGAAAATCGAACTCATAAACCGAAATAAAGCTCACATCGAGGCGCTCCAAACCAAAGGCGCACAAGTGGTCGGCACGGTGGAATTTACCCAACCCGTAACAGCCTATACGCCCGATGAGATGAATGGTATTTATGATGTCATCTTCCTGATGACCAAGCAACAGCACAACCGTGAAGTAGTCGAAATGCTCAAAGGCTTCCTCGCACCCGATGGTGCTCTCGTGACCTTCCAGAATGGTCTTCCCGAGATGCAGATTGCTGAGATTTTGGGCGAGGAGCGTGTGCTCGGCTGTACGGTTGCGTGGGGTGCAACACTGCAAGGGGCGGGCGTGTGCGAACTCACAAGTGCCCCCGATGCGCTCTCCTTCTCGTTGGGCACCATCTCCTCCAAGCGAAATAAACATTTCGATGCAATTAAGAGCCTCTTGGAAAAGATGGGTACTGTGGATGTAGAGGATAACTTCATCGGCACACGATGGAGCAAACTGCTCATCAACGCCTCCTTCTCGGGTATGAGTGCGGTGCTTGGCTGCACCTTTGGCGAGGCTGCGGGCAACAAGGCTTCACGCCACATCGTACAAGCACTCATTAAGGAGTGTATTGATGTCTGCAAGGTGGGTGGCATTCGCATCGAGCCTGTGCAGGGTAAGGATATCGTGAAACTGCTCGACTATAAGAGCGCACTCAAAAAGTGGCTCTCCTACCTCATCATCCCCATCGCCATCCGCAAACACGCCAAACTCAAAGCAAGTATGCTCCAAGATATCGAGAAAGGCAAACTCACAGAGGTGGATGCAATCAATGGCGCAGTGTCGGACTACGGTCGCAAGGTCGGCTACCCCACCCCAATGAACGACAAGGTTGTGG
>JAGCJH010000066.1 GCA_017648105.1 Tidjanibacter sp. | reverse complement strand
CTGTGAGGAGGGACTTGGTCATTCTGCGTAACCTGCGCAGAATGATAATGCGCTCTGCGTCATCGAAGTGCAGTAATCCCCCAACCCAACACCTTCTGATAGAAAAATGCGAGTTGCGGAATATCTACTGTAGGTATTCCGCAACTCGCTTGAAACATAACGTGAGTTTCGCAAATCCCACGTTAAACATAGCATTTCAGCCCTTCTTATTTATCGCAAAACATACTGGCTTTGTTCACAGACTTGGCAGGAGCGCTCGACGAGGAGCCAAGAGGCCACTCTGTGGGCTCCGAGGTGTAGTCACCATCGTAGATTACTCTATATGCGCCCACATCCATATACTGATTTGTCTGGTCATATTTATCTATGATGATAAAAGCAGTGTGGAAATTATCAATGCGGTCACCATTCTTCGTGCCGGAGATAATAGTGGCTTTTGTCAGCCAATCGCCATTCTCGTGGGCAGTATACTCATTGAAGTAGACCGTGAAGTTCTGACCATTACCAGAGATAAACACGCCCTCAGCCGCCGACAAATCGCCTAAATTCTGGGTTGAATACATACTCAGTGTGTTGTCCGAGGACTGGTTGTAGAACAAATAGTAATTATCGGCGAATTTGTATCCGACACTGAAATAGTCGTGTGAGTCATAGAGCAAAGTAGCAGGCGAGGATAAATAGATACCCTCAATGTTGGGAGGAGTTGTACCCTCGTGGATTGGAATATACTCCTTCATAAGCTCCACATACTCAAATGGGATGACAGCCTCTATCTCCGAGGGAGTATTCCAAGAGTTGATGTAGCTCAAAAACTGAACGCTATTCTTTTGCGTATTGAAGTAGAGTGTATAGGTATACTCTACGCCCGAGTTGAAGATAAGGTTCCTATCTACCTCCCACTGGAAAGTCCTGTTGCCGATGGTAATCTCCACAAAGACATCGCCAGCCACAATGGTTTGGGGAGGAAGAATAACCTTAAAACTATTGGTGCCATTGGGCGACGCCACAACATCTGCACGCTCGGTGCTAATGGTGTTATAGGAGTTGCTCGACAGATTTGCCTTGGCGCCATAGTATACATTCTTGAAGGTAATGGACTGAGTGCCGGCAGGCATATTCTCGCTATTGAGGTTGATAACCACCTTGGAGAGTCGGTGATAGAAATCCAAATCTACCACCTCGTTATCGTAGCCCACATTCGAAGCGGTCATAAGGTCGCTTGCCGTGTACTTCTCGTGAGTACTCTGGTCGGTATTCACATAGAAGTTGAACGAGGGTGCGGTGTAGACAGCATAGGGATAGACGGCATAGAACGAAAGCCTCTGCTCTTCGGGATAGGTAAGTGTACCCGCAGTGGTGAAGAGTCCTCCCTCATAAACATACTCCACATTCTCGGCGTAGTTATCCTCCTGAATAACATTACCTTCGGAGGCGAAAACGCTAATTTTATCGCCCTGCTCGAACTCTATGTCGGTAGCGCGGGTCGAGGGGTTGACTCTTGGTCTAAAAGAGACATTCTCTCTCTTCTGCCCAAGGTCTATCGGATTGTTCGTATCGAGCAATTCTGCACAAGATGTAAGAAGCAGCATTGCCGCCATTACATAATACACACGTTTGTTCATTTCTTTGTTTAATTAGACTAATAAATAAATATCTTTCATCCGTTTGGGGGGGGTAAAACAGACGGCACACGAAGTGCCGTCTGTTGATGAAATCTTGTTTGCGCTAAGGACTACTTAAACCAAGATGCAATCTTTGAGGCGATGCCTTGCTTCTTGGCTTTTCTGCCACTGCCAACTGCACTCTTCGACGAGGATGCAGGCTGAGATGCGGAGGAGTTTACGGATGAAGGTGCGGGGCTACCCTTAAAGACGCTCGTAACCTCCGAGACTGCACCGGCTGCGAACTCAATGAGCATTCGTTTGTTCTCCACACTGCTCTCTTGCTGCATTTTCTTCAAATCTTGGGCGTCTTGGTATTGTCTAACCTTGAACTGCCAATTGCGGTCCTCGATGGCACGCCTTCTGGCAACCAACTCGGCATAGTGCGACTCTACCTGAGCGGAGAGTTTCCTGCCACGCTCTACATAAGCCGAGCTGGGGTTGATGCCTGCCAACAACTCCACAACTCGCGTAGCAGACTCTTTGGATTTGTCTGCTTTCCACTGAGCATAAGCCTCGTTGTACTTAGCGCCACCCTCGATGTCGATCTTCTCCTGATAGACATCTGCGATTTTCAGCATAGCCTTCTCGTATGCCTCTTTGCACACCTTAGGTACGGCTGCCAGGTGGAGAATTGCCTCGTTCCATTCCTGTCGTTTGCTCAAAGCCTCTGCCTCGGAGATGATAAAGTCAATCTGGGAATTGTAGTACTCAATAATTCTTGTCTTACCAATCTCGATGCACTCGCCAAGCTCTTTGGAGTTGATGTTTATCTGCTTGATTGCAGCCATATACGCCTTGGTTTCGTTCTCGCCAACACCCCTCACCTCGGGCAGCTGGCAACTCGAATAGAGTTCGCCCGTATAGCCGTTGCCGATGTAGATTGTTGGTGCGAGAATCATAGAGACCATTACGGGAGCTGTTGCGGTGAAATCTTTGGACATCTCGATGAGGTTTGCAGTGATGATGAACTGCGACTCCATAGATTTGCTGCCTACGCCATACTTCGTCACAACCTGATTGAGTTTGTTCTCAACCACCATTGCAGCGTGCGAAGGGATAGTCGATGTGCCAGCCACATAGGGTGTCAGGATTATCCTTGCCATATCGTCTGCCGACTCTGCGTTGTTCTGACCAAAGAGCGACAACACGCACGACAGCGACACCAGAATTGAAAGTAATCGTTTCATAATAGACAAGTTTTTATTTATCGCCGAGGGTAATCCACACCTCCCCAAGACCTTTGGGGGTGCGTCCTACAACGAGGTTGTAGGGCGATTTTTTCAGCGTATTTACCAAATCTCTTACAAAGCCGTTTGCATCAACAGGGGTTTCCCTGCCATTGATGGGGTTGACGGTTGTCAGTGGAATACGAACCTGATTGAATCTCATCCTATTGGCAGACTTCGAATCGAGCGAGAAGCGACCCGATACGGCGTGGTCGGCAAACCAAGCCTCGATAATGTCAGCCAACTCGGCGTAGAAGCCATTGATTTCATACTCCTCCTCGAAATCTATGGGGCAGCTGTCGTACCTGAACAAGGTTACGCTAATCTCGCGACCTTGCACGCTCATATCGTAGAAGTAGCTATTCAGGTTGTCGAGGAAGCCATCTTTAAGGTCCAGCACAGCAGCCTGCAAGCAGCTGAGGATGGAAGAGGTGGTGGAGATTTTATCTCCCACGCCCGTAATACCCGAGATAATCTTCGAAGAGTAGGCGTCGATAGCCTGGAAGTTGAACTCTACGTGCTGATTGGGACCGAGTTTGTTGATAGTGTAGTCGAGGTTCAGGATGATATCTGCCTTTGCGGTTCGACGCAGGCGCTCGATGGGGGTTTCGACAATGCCACCACCCGATTGTTTGCCCATCATCATTGCCATCTCGGCACTCTCATTCTGAATCCTTTTGAGCTCCTGTTCGAGCGACTGCAATGGGTAGCCCTCCGATGCCATAAAGCCCGATAAGGAGGTAATCATTGCCCTAATATCGGGGTCTTTCAGAAGCGCAGCAGAGTAGTCGGGGACAGATATGGGGGTACCCATATTGTCGAACTCCTGCACGAAGCCATTTCGCAAGCACCACGAGTCGCTCGGCACAACCATAATTATGGGTTTTTTCGCCTGACCAAAAGCCACGCTCATAAACGCCAGAATGGTGAGTGAAAGTAATGCAATCTTTTTCATAGTCTAAAAAAGTGAGTTTAGAAGAAAGAGTTGAGGCTTCTTGCAAGACCATCGTTTTCGAGTTTGCGTCGAAGGTTGTCATACATCACCTGAACATAAATGGCAACCTTATAGCCACCTTTGACCTTGCGCCTATCCTGACCGCTGGGGACACCGTCGGTCGTCATATTGATGTATGCCAAATAGGCACCACCCGCCTCGAAGAAAGCATCAAAGTACTCCTGATTCATCACATAAGCATCGGGGTCTTTGAGGATTGCGGGGGTGGGATTTGCGGTCGCAGCACCGGGCAGACCACGGAAAATGCAAGCGTGAACAGCGTTTCTCTTGGCATTCATCACGGCTTTGTCGACGGTTTTGCCAAAGCCCCACACTTTAACGAACTTGGTACCATCTACTGCCACCCTTTCGGTAGTAATCTCGTAGTTGTCCCAGCTCTTGAACGATTTTCTCCTATCTTTGCCCTGTCCGAAACATACGCACGAGCACACAAGTGCGATAAGAGAAAAAATTAGCAGTCTTTTCATAATGTTGATTTTTTAGAAGGTCCACTTAGCACCCAACTTCACAAGTGCTGCACCGCCAATACCAACTACATATTGGCAACCTACACCTGCGAAAATCGACAAGGGTTGCAGAGTAAGAGCCACTCTTACACCGGGCTCCAAAAGATATGCGGCAAGTTCATCAGTCTCGGGGTCTAAGAAACCACCCAACATCGCATAGGGGGTAACCTCGAAGAACCTCGTGATGGGCACACCATAACCTACACCTGCGGCAGCCTCGGTAAATCCACCATTGATAGCTGCATTGACCATAGCGTAAGTGATGCAACCCTTCTGGGAGATGTTGGCGATATAGTCCAAATCCAGACCAGCCCTGAAACCCAATGCACCGAGACCCAGCGAAAGTGCCGCACCAATCTTGTAGTCGTTCTTCTGTTTGAGAATCCAGCCCTCCTGGATATTAGCTACACCAGAAATCTGATAGAAGTAGGAGGGTTTGCTATTGCCCGAAGCTACGCTGGTATTGGAGGCAACAACGGTTGCTCTAACCATACCCTGTTTAACCGATTTGAGGTTACCTTGCGCATCCTCTCTGAACGAGTATGCCTCGTAGCGGCTACCATTGGTAAGACCCTCTTTGGTACCGATTTTTGCAGCAATGGGGTTGAGCGATATTACGCTCGTTGCGGTCTGCCAAGCGGGAATCCTATTCTCCAAAGCCTGCACAACCGACTTGTATGCATTTTGGCAGGCTTCGTAAAAACTACCCGTCCACAAACTGTTGGTGGAACTGGAACCCGATGCAGATACGGATGCAACGTGAGTGAACTCAATCTGCATTTTATCAAAGCCCTTCCTTGCAGCCTCTTTCTCGGCTTCGGAACTTGAAGCATCAGCCCAAGCGGTCTTGTAGAAGTTGTTGATAAACTCTGTGCCTGCATTGAGTTTGTAGGCGTGTGCCGCAACATTTACTTTATAGGTAATATTACCATTTTCGTCCTTTTCGCTCTGGTGCTGATAGATATCGTAAACCACAACATAAGAAGAGTTTACCAGAGGCTCGCCCCACTCGTAAGCGACCTCTTTAACCTTTGCTACGCGCATATTGAGGATGTCTTGGTCGGTAGCGTTGTACATACCCCTATCGCGTACAATGGAGTCGTCGAAGGTGCCGTCCGATTTGCGGTTGAAGATAAACGACATAACCTCTTTGCCCAACTTCGAAGAGTTGACAAATGCGGTCACATTCTCGGCAGTGACAGGCTGATTGCTGGAATGGATAACATCGATGAACTTAGTGGGAATTTTGTTGTCATCGAACTTGGCATCCACTTGGAAGTTCTGGTAGAACTTATGGATGTCGCTATTTTGCGAGCTTCTGTTAACAAAAATGTACGAAACGCTCGAACGATTGTACTCTGTTGAGACGGGTTGCGCCACCTTACTTTGAGCATTGAGGCTCATTACACCGAGTACAGCGACCAGAAATAAGTAAATTTTTTTCATAGGCTTGTAATAATAATTTAAGTTTGACAAATAGTAGTATCAAATCATATTACTACACAACTCCTATGTAGTGGGGTTAGCGCTAATTAAAAAAAAGAAAGTGTGGAGTTGGTTTCGTTTACTAAAATGGGGGCTTTGGCAAAACCCGGAATCAAATAAACGATACAATATCCCACACCCGAATAGCATATATGATGTACACGCGCAATGAATGCGTGTACCACATACAACCATACAAGAAATGAGTGCTGTTCGTTGTCCTTGATTCAAATTGAAACTGTCAGATTCCCATTTTAGGACTGCGAAAACACTTTCGTCAATATGCCGTCTCTGAGCTAAAAACTCTTCAACAAAGCAAAGATACAAAGCTTTTCACAAAAAACAAACAACACTCAAAAAAAACACTTCGTTAAAGCACAAAGGTATGTAAAACAAAGCACATTGTCAATCTTGAAACATAATAATGTTCTTTATATTTTGGGGGATAATTTATTGGCGTTATGGTGTTTTGGAGGGTGTGAAATGAACAAAAAAAACCCCACCCGCACAGAGCAGGTGGGGAATACAACACAGTGGGTCTACATATGTTTCCTATACATTGAGTTATATACCAACAAGAACACCAGCATCAACAAACCATTGACGATGACATAAACGGGCACACTGAAATCGAGGAACAAGAACACCAAGTTGATTACGATTTCAATGGTGAGCATTATCGACGAGAGGGTTTTGAGCATCACAGCTCCGCGCTCCTCGGCAGCCGACAAGCCCATAGAGAGAACACAGGGGATACCGATGGTTACGAACGAACCGATGGTGATAGCCCACTGCACTGTCTCGAACTTACAAAAAGTGTGGCAAGCGTAGGCAATAAGTGCACTTATGGCAAGTGCAATAACGGTTTTTAGTATATCAATTTTCATAACGCATTATTGTTTTTTTGAGTCCTATTATAAAGTGGGGGGCATTGGAGGAGGTGTTGTTGCAACGAAGAGGTTGGCAAGCTCGGGAACACTGCCCGCAGCAACCCACGAAGGCATACCCTGCGCCCACACGAGTACCTGAGCGTTAATCTGTCCACTCTGTGCCATCTGCTGCATCTGTGCCAGGTTGTAGGGTCCGTATTGCTGACCATTGATCGCTACCATATACTGCACAATATTGGGCATAGGAGGAGGTGTGGGAATACCGCCCACGGGCTGCTGGGGTTGTGCAGCTTGACCATAGTGGTTCATCATACCTGCCATCTGACCGCCCATAGCGCCACCCATTGCCATACCCATCATTATTCCTGCGGGGTTCATACCTCCGCCACCGCCGAAGTCCATACCACCCATTTGACCCATACTCTGGGCAGCGGTTTTGAGCACATCTGCCTGCTGATTGATGGCGTGAGCCTGAATGAACTGCGACTCGGCAGAGAGTTTCGCCACGCGCTCGTACTGCTCGGTGTCGATTTCTGCTCTGCGGGTCTGCTGGGTCTTGGTAAGGCGCACAAACTCTGCATAGTTCTCACTCTCCTTATCAATCTCTATTGCCGACAGGTCGAAGCGTTTGAGGTTTACACCAAAGTCGTCGGCAAATGCCGAGAAGAGGCGTCCCTTGATAAGGTCGCTAATCTCCATTCCCTTGCGCTCTATCTGCAAGAGCGAGAAAGTTTCGCAGTTGGCAATAAAGTTCTTTACATATTTTGCCACCGCATCCTTTATTTGCAGAGTAAAACTTTCGAGGTCGAAATCGACCATACGGTTGAGTTTGATGAAGCTCTTGTAATCGGTGATATTGAAGGTGATGCTACCTCTGGCTGCCACGGGAAGCGTGAAGTCGGGATAGCGTGGGTCTGCAACATCAAAGTAGGGCACCGCAAAGCGCACCTGATTATTACCCTGCAAATTGATGAAATAGATCTCCGCCTGGAAGGGGCTCTCACCACCCCAGAGCGAGCCCACAATACTTGTCAGCACGGGGAAGTTGGCGGTCTCGATCTTCTTGTCGTGGGGACCCATAATGAAGTCCATCATCTGACCATCCTTCTGTTGGTAGACAAAGACTGCTACCTCGCCATCCTTCACCCTCAGGGAGCTGCCATAGCGAATGGCATTCTCCTTCTTGGTTGTGTTGGCTGCTCCCGAGGGACGCCACTTCCACACCAAATAATCCTGTTCGTCGCAGCGAATGACATCCATCAATCCGCCTTCGTTCTTCTTGCCAAAAATTCCCATTGTTATGTTGGTTAAGTTTTAGTATTAATAGTTGATGATGATTGCTGTGAGTCTCTTCTCCACATTGCCGGCGTTCCACATCTTATAGCCCTCGTCGAACATCGAAACACCCGAGTAGTAGCCAATCTTGCGACCGATAAATCGCCTTGCCTCCTCTTTTCTGCCATTCTTGCACATATGCGTTACCGACTTGGAGAGATAGTCGTAGTAGTCTGCATACGCATTATAGACATACTTCTCTGCCTCGTCATACTCGCCCTGCTCTATCAGATAGTCCACCATAGGGGTGCAATCACCACCCTCTTCGATGGCTGCAAGTGCGCCTGCCACATCTCCTCCGTCGAGGCACTGCACCACAAGGGCGTCCAACCTCTCTTGTTCCTCCGTCATCTTAGCGTCTGCAATGAGCATACTAACTACAAAGATGCAGAAAGCCACAAAGACCACAAGCAGGCAAAGCAGGAATTTATAGACTCCTTTCAGGCCTCTCCACCAGATTGCAAATCTCTGTTTCTTGGTGAGTTGTGCTTTTTCTTTGTAGGACGACACCAGAGTCTGCATCTTCGAGCTGCCCGTTTGTTCGTTCTCCAACTTGCTCAATATGGCAAAATACATCTGCCTATACGACATCATAGTTCCATTGGAGCCTTCGGAGCCGATTTTGGGCACCAAGAAATCCAACATCTCTACGCAGTCCTCCTTAGTTCGGGGCAGTGGATGGTTTTTCACATAGCGCACCTCTGCCTCATCGAGTTTTTTCTGCAACTTCTTACCCTTCTTGCCCGGGAAAAGACCCGACGAGTTGTCGATCCTCACTCTCTCCATCTCTTGTTGCAGACCCGAGGTAAACCTCTCTACGAATTGATTTGCGCCGACCTCGCTAAACTCAAAGCCGCACTCGGGGCACATCATCTTGAAGGAACCAATCATAGCTCCGCACTGGGGACACTTGCGGACACTGCCAAATTTGTTAGATTTTGGGGTGTTTGTGGGCTGAGCGTCGCCCTCGTGATTCATTGGGTTATTTTCGTTGTACATAAGTGTAGGTTGTTTTGATAGATAACATATCTACCTATTGCCTCCAACCCCTATACGGCTAATGATTTGCAAAAAAAGAAAGTGTGGAGTTGATTTCGTTTACAAAATGGAGGTTCTGACAAAACCTTGAATCAAATAAACGATAACCCCACACTTGAATAGTATGAAATAGATGCACAATAGAGCTGTGCATAGCCCACATAGCTACACAAGAGATGAGTGCTGCCCGTCGTCCTTGATTCAAATTGAAACTGTCAGATTCCCATTTTAGGACTGCGAAAACACTTTCTAATATATTGTTAACGGGCAAACAACCCGTTTACTCCACAAAGATATAAAACATTTTTTGCAAAAACAAACACCCCTTGCTTACTGCTATTTTGCGGGCGAGGGGGTGCATTTGTGGGTGATGGATAAAAAAACGAGGCAGGAGATGGAATCTCTTGCCTCGTTTGTCCCATTGGGGGACGGGTTTTGTCCGCAAAGGGACTAAAACTGCACGGCGTTGAATTTACGCCCACCTATTTTATATACCCTTGCGGGTTTGTGCAGTTTGGTATAGAGGGGTTTAATCTCTTTCAGTTTGTCTGCCTTGGGCGACACTGCAATCTGACCGCCCGCAGGATTCATTGCTGCGGGGAGTTGCAGCAATTCGGCATCTGTCAGACGGTAGTAGCTACTTCCGACCTCAGCGATAAATTGCATATAGTCGAAGAAGGGGTAGCCCTGAACGCTGTCATCGTCATACCTTACGATAGCCTTCTGACCGCCATCGAGTGTGCCGGCGATAGCGATGCCGTAGTTGCCATCCTTGTCTAAATGCTGAACGGTAAAAAGCAAAGTGGTGTCCTTATTAAGAACGCTATGTACAGATACTAATGTTTTTCGTCGGAGCGCCCCTAAAACAATATTGCTCACTTTGACTACCGCAATTATTATAATCCACACCCACAGCCATTGGGGAATCAGAATTGAGGGCAATAGCTTACAGCAAACCACCGCCATAAAGACAAGGTCGGCAGCGGTGTCGAATTTTGCGCCAAAACTACTCGTGCTGTTTGTCTTTCGTGCCACCATTCCGTCTATCATATCGCTAACCCCGCAGAGTAGGAATGTGATATAAAACCCTAACGAAAACAGGGGAAAGAACAGCAACAAAACCGCACCGAGAATACGAAGCCCCGTGATAATATTTGCAATGTGAGCCCTTTTCATCTTACTTTTGTTGGTGTAAAGTTAGCCAAAATTACCGAAAAGCAAAGGGTGGCAAAAACCACCCTTTACTTTCAGAGCCGAAAGCGGGACTCGAAACTCGCGTGCGCTAATGCGCCCACGAGTGGGTTATATTTACAATCCTCCCAAACCCTCCTTTGAAAAGGAGGGCTTCAAAGGTCGCAGGTTCTCGTATCTGCACCACCACGAAAGACAAAGGGGTAGCAATCGCTACCCCTTTGTCTTTGAGCCGAAAGCGGGACTCGAACCCGCGACCTTTTCATTACGAGTGAAACGCTCTACCACCTGAGCTATTTCGGCAACCCTCTAAAATACAAATAGTTACAAAGCCTTATTTTGTGCGCTATTAAAAATGGCAACACAAATGGCAACACACACGAGAAAGAACACTGCTGGTTAAACTATTGGTTTTTGCTTGTAATCGTACAAATTATTGTGGTGCTAATATAACCATTTTCGGTCACAGAGAAAAGCGTTCAGAGCTATTTAATGAGTGGGATTGGCACTACATAAGTCGTTATTTATCCTCTCAAAAACCTCCTCTTTGATATTGAGATTGAGTTGTGGGACTTCGTTTTCGGGGAGGTATATGGCATCGTGGATGCGGAAAGGGTGCAAGCCATCTGCGATGAGTCTATCACAAATGGGATTCATAATATCGCTCTCCACCTGATTGGCAACGCTCTTTATAGATACCTCTGTCTGGGTGTGCCACGAAAGTAGTGCATTGAAGATGGCGGGGAAGTGCGCCTCGAAGTAGTCGCAAAGAATCTCTCGTTTTCGGAGTTCTTCACCCTCTTGACCATACAAGAATTGTTTCTTGTTTTTGATAGAAAGAAAGGGCTGAAAGGTTGCTTTGATAGCACTGCGAGAAATGCCCGTACCCTCGATAACGGCACCATAAAGATCGGCACTTTGGGTTAGCTCTACCCACCTCTGCAACTCCTCGCTTGGAATGGTAATGCTGTGTCGCTTGAAGATAACGGGCAACATTGTAAAGTGGGCACAACTCACATCGCCAACCTCCACAAGCTTTGCACCACGAAAAGTTACAAACTCTCGAATAGGTTTGCGAATGTTGGCAAGGGCTGAATATATCTTGTCGGCACTACCATAATTGGGAATGGTGTTGATGCGTGAAAGGTGATACAAATCTCGTTTTGTAAGGCACTCATCAAGCGCACCACACCCGGCCTGCAACTCTTTGTAATAGTGGAATTTGTTGTTGCATTTGTCGAGGTGTTTAACCGATTGCAAACCAACCTCTTGTATGAGATTGTTCCCAGCTATTTGTTTATTATTGCTAACTCTTATTAATCTTTTTATTAAATCACATAAATCACTATTGCTATTGATTTGTTTATTGATAGTATCTATCTTATTAACTCTCTTTTCGAATGTTCTTTGAGTTTTGATTTTGCCCAGAATCACATCTTTTACCAAGCGAGCAATCTCATCTACAACCATAATCTCAATGGGGTTAACCTCCATTATAGACTTGCTCTTATCTTCTGCATCGATATACTCCTCGCCAAT
>JAGCJH010000065.1 GCA_017648105.1 Tidjanibacter sp. | reverse complement strand
TCAACTTTCAACTTTCAACTTTCTGTTGTATCTTTGTGCCCGAATAAAAACACAACACGCGTTCTACAAATATGTTCAGCAGAAGATACCTCCGTATAAAGGTCCTCAAAGCCCTTTACGCCCGCCAGGCAGGTGCGGCAGATACTATCACTATTGAGGAGAAAAACCTCGTAGCGGCAATCAACAAAGCGTATGACCTCTATCCCCACATCGTCTCGCTGATTGTAGATGTGAAGCGTTATGCAGGGGAGCGCATCGAGATCGCTCTACGTAAGCACCTTCCCACTGAGGAGGAGCTCAATCCCAATCGTAAATTCATCTCAAATAAGGTAGTAGCACAGATCGAGAACGACGAGAATCTCGACCAGATGCTGGTGCAGAAAAAACTCGGATGGGCAGGCTCGCCCGAGCTTATCAAGCACCTTTGGCAGAAGATGGTTGAGGCAGACTACTATAAAGAGTATATGGCATCCGAGCGCAATACCTATGCTGAGGATCGCAAGTTCGTGGAGGAGTTCTACCTTCAAACTGTGCAGGACAACGAGATGCTCATTGGTGTTTTGGAAGAGAGTAGCATTATGTGGAGCGACGATTTGGATTTCATCCTCATTATGGTACTTCGCACCATCTCCTCGATGCGTGAGCAGCAGGAGTTGGAGCTCTTGCCCCAGTATAAGAGCGACGACGATGCAGCCTTCGTTAAGCGCCTCTTCGCTGCGGCAGCTGTGGGCTATGGCGAGAATGTGGCTATCTTGGAGCAGTACACCAAGAATTGGGATGTGGAGCGCATTGCTGTGATGGATAATGTGATTATGACTACCGCTATTGCTGAGCTTATTACCTTCGACTCCATCCCTGTGAAGGTTACTCTCGACGAGTATATCGAGATTGCTAAGTATTACAGCACCCTCGGTAGTAGCACCTTCATCAACGGCATTCTCGACAAACTCTCCACCGATCTCGTGAAGAGTGGTAAGATTGTAAAGCAGGGTAGGGGTTTGGTTGAGATTTAATCGCCAATGATGACCCTCAAAAATAGAAACAATAAGGCAAAATGTCACCTTTTGTTGGTGGCATTTGCTTTTTTGCTGGTGGGTTGTGGTGCAGGCGGTGCGAAGAGGACCACCACTGCTACCGATAATCTTGCGGGGCGCACCATTATTGATGTGTCGAATGTGGAGCGTGTCGATACGCTGAACTTTGGAAAAGTGCGTGCGGGAGAGGTTGTAGAGATTGCCCTCGCCTTTGCAAATAGCACCGAGAAGCCCCTCTTGATGCTCTCCACCGAGACCTCGTGTGGATGCCTCGAATTGGAATTCCCCAAAGAGCCTCTGCGTGCGGGCGAAAAGTTGGCAGGAAAGATGACTTTCTACTCCTCGGGATACAATTATTTTCCTCCCCGAGCGTTCTATATCAAGACCTCCCAATCCTCCGAGCCTAAGAAACTCATTGTTAGGGCAGATATGGAGTAATAGTGAGCAGATTTTGATATTTGGATTTATAAACCTACCTTTGTGACATTGCAAACAACAAATTAACTAAATAAAAACACACAAACTATGATTACTACAATTATGCTTCAAGCAGCAGGTGCTGTTCCCCAGCAGGGTTCGCCTATGAGTGGCATTATTATGATGGTGTTGCTCTTTGCTGTGATGTTCATTTTTATGATTCTTCCCCAGCGCAAACAGCAGAAGGAGATGGAAAAATTCCGCAACTCTATCACTAAGGGTCAGAAAGTTATCACCGCTGGTGGTATCTATGGCGTTGTAAAAGAGGTAAATGAGCGTGACATCCTTTTGGAGGTTGATGGCAATGTTACCTTGCGTGTGGATAAGGCGATGATTATGCGTGATCCCCGCCAGTAAAAAAATGCATATAACGAGCGACTGCTGCGTTATACTTCGATAAGCGGAGTTCCTCATTTGCGACGAGCAAACTGCGGACTCCGCTTTCTTGTATGCCTTGCATTCATCTCGTTCTATGCGTTTTTACTGCTCCCGACCGATGTGTTATACTTAGATAAGTGGGGCTTCTCATTTGCGATGAGCAGACTGCGGACTCCGCTTTCTCGTATGCCTTGCATTCTTCTCGGGTCGATCGGAAATCGCCTGTTGTCAATAAAAAGCGAATCGGGCGATGAGTCACCTCGTCGCCCGATTCTTCGTGTTTATGTTATGAAAAAAATGAGAGTGTGCAAATTATTTGCGAATCCAAGTCTGAGTCCTGCCCAAAAGACCTCGTTTGTCGAGTGAGCCACGCAGGTCAAGCTGGTTTTTCTGTGCATCATACTTGATGGTGCAGTAGTAGAGTTTGTCTGCCTCGGGATCGTAGATTTTGCCACCTGTGAGGGTGCCATTCTCATACTTCATACCCCTGATGATCATCTTACCCACATCGCTTTTGTCCTCACCATAGGTGCCAACAAGTTTGCCATAGAAAAGACCATCTGCGTCTTTATAGATATCAACGATACCAGCGGGCTCGCCAGTTTTGTCGCTGATGGTTGTCCAATTACCGAGGAACTGATCCTGTGCGGAGAGTGCCACAATACCAATAAAGAGGGCTACAAGTGTAGTGAAAATCTTTTTCATTGTTTTATCTGTTTGTTTTTGTTCATTGCAAAGGTAAATATTTATTGGAAATGGTGGTGTAAAACATCCCGATAAGTGACAACGGTCAATATCCACTTCCAAAGGTGTAAAATGTGAATAATCACTCTTTTCGCCACTCGTAAATTACGATGCCCAACTATAAAATGCCCTCTCGTACAAGAGTGTCCATTGGTACATATTCCTCCGCTTGGGGCATCTCATAGACCGACTTGCGTAGCATCTCTCTCAGCTTGCCAATATCACGAATGGCGGCAATCTCCTCGGGCGAAATAGTCTTACCGATTGTGACCCTATGCACACCTCGTCCCTTGTTGAGTACCTCACGGGGTAGCCTCAGTAGCCTGATGCGCCAATCAATAAGCCCCAAGAAGTAGTAGAATAGCGAGTTGCGTCCATTGAAGCGGATGGGCACGACTGGCACACCTGAGCGTTGTATGAGCCTTATGAGGCTATCCTGCCACTCACGGTCACGGATGGAGAGAGTTGGCAAATGGAGGTCGGAGACTGCCCCTGCGGGGAAGAATCCCATAGGGTGCCCTTCGTGCAGGTGTTTCAGACACGCTCTGATACCTGCTAATGTTGTCGCATCGGCTTGTTTTTTCTCTGTCTCGGTTGGAGTGACGGTCACAAAGTTGTCACTCATCGACTTTACACGCCCAAGAATTTTATTGACCATAATTTTTATGGTCGGGCGTTTGTGACCGATCATATCGAGCAGAATCACTCCGTCTATTCCACCATAGGGGTGGTTACTGATAGTGATGAATGCCCCTTCGGGGAGCGTGTTGAGTCTATTGACATTCCCCACTTCGTAGTTGCATCCGATATATTCCAGAGCCTTGCGTGCCCCCTCTACACCATCGTAGGGGTAGATTTGGTCGTATAGGCGATTGAGCCTGCCGACCCCACATAGCCGCAGTAGTTTTTGAGCAAAAAGCCTGCCATAGCGTCCTCGGAAGATGGGAGAAAGTGCAGTTACCTCTTCAAGAGTTAGGAGTTCGTGGGCGGGGCGAACGGAGGGAGTGCGGAACACGAGCCTTTCGGCAAGTAGGAAATTGAGAACTCCCGAGATGCAGAGTGCTCCGAGGTTGCAGACCACCACACTCCATCCAAATAGTCGCTCAAAGAGGAGCAGGAAGAGCATTTTGATGCCGAAGCCTGCCAGCGAGGAGAGGTTGAAGGCAACAAAACGCCCCCAGAAGGTGTGACGATTTTTGTGTGTGATGCGCTCACGCCAAATCCAAAAGTAGGAGCAGAGAAAGTTGCACATCACGGCAGCCTCAAAGGAGATGATGGGCGAGAGTATGTATGTTGTCCAATATCCACCCCCGAATATGGAGTGGGAGAAAAACCATAGAACGAGCGTATCTACGCCCGTGCCGAGGGCTCTGCTGAGTATGAATTGCAGATATTTTGTACTCATAAGTATTCTTCTTTATTTGGGTCTATTGTGTGAAATGATAGGAGTTTACGCTCTCTTGCGTCCTTCTATTTCCTCCTCACGCCTCTCCTGCTCGGGGATGTACTCCCTTAGAGGGTCGAGGAGCGATAGGCGCTTGCGGTCAATGAGCCACTGCACACCCCAGAGCACCATAATCAGCCCACCGATTGCTACTGCGATGATGTCGAAGAGTCCCATCGTAAGTCCCGCAATTTCGTATGAGAGTGTGCGCCAAGGGGTGTAGATGAAGAGTGTGTTGGCAATGATTACCAGCAGTCGGAACTCAGTGGGTCCCAACTTGCCATATGTGAGTCGCATCTCGCCAGTGCAGATTGTGCAGACATAAGTATAGACCGAAAGGATGAGATAGGCAACGAGCACCAAGAGAGCAACATCCAACCTCAGTAGGGGAGAGAGCCCTGCTCCAAGGCACATCATTGTGATGGTTATTGAGTCTATGGAGTGGTCGATGAAGAAGCCATACTTGGGTCGCTGGGTATTTCTCACTCGTGCGAGGGTGCCGTCGAGTGAGTCGCCATACCAATTCACGACCAATCCGAGCGATGAGAGCCATAGGTAGTTGATGTTGATACTTGCGAGGGCAAATCCGAGTCCGCAGATGAATGCACCTGCGACACCGATGTATGTGAGTATGTCGGAGGTCATCCAGCGTGGCTGACGATGTGCGAGCCACACAAGAACCCTCTTTTCCGCAGCATTGAGTATGGATGTTTGAATCCTTCTGGCGTGTTCTGTTCCCATTTTTTGTTTGGTTTTATTTGGTTTTTCGGGCGTGGGGCGACTGCTCCACCTTGCGATGTTTTCCCAAATAACTCCCGATTGGAGATTATATTTTGCGGTTTTGCTGTTCTTGCGACGAATAGGACACATACGAAGAAAAAGAGAATGTTTGCTCCTAATGGTAGCAAATAGCGTGCCTTGAAGTGGATATTGGGGAGTATTGGGAGAGTGTGTTTCGATTTTTTCGTTATATTTGTGGCTAAATTGAGGTTCCAATTAGGGTTATGAAAAAGATATTACGATTCTTTATGGCACTCCTTGGCTCGGTGATTGCGACTGCTTGCTGTCCCGATACGGGCGATATTTTGGAGAAGGAGGAGCCAATAATTGTGGCGCAGAGCTACACTTCGGGTGCCGTTGAGGTGTCTGTTGAGCCACAAGATATATATATTGTTTTTGATCGTGCAGTGCAACTTGCCAATGAGTCGGTGGTGCACTTCATCCCCGATGTTGCAAAAGAGGTGAGTGTGGAGGGCACAGTGCTGACCATCAGAACGATGGAGGCGATGGAGTATGAGTGTGATTATGTACTTTCGATTGGTAAAGGTGCGGTTACAGACCAACTTACGGGTGGCGAAAATCGCAGGCGTGACATCACTTTTACGACCATCAAAGCCCCCTATACACCCCCTTTGGAGCCCGCAATGATGCTTGCCAATAGTGATGCGTCGAAGGAGGCATACAATCTCTATACCTACCTTTGGGCTGTGTATGGTACAAAAACCCTCTCGTCGGCATCAATCAACGAATACCTCAATATCAATGAGTGTGAGTGGGTTAAGCAGTGGGCTGGGGAGTATCCCGCAATCCTCAATCTCGATTATAAGTACCTCTACCAAAACTCCATTGCGCAAATCAACTACCACTCCATTGAGGGCTATGTTGCGGATTGGTGGAATGCCAATGGTATTGTGTCGGCTTGCTGGCACTGGATGGTACCCACACAGGAGGGTGGCAGAGCCTACACCTATGAGGGAGCAAATACAACTTTGGATGTCAATAATATGCTCATCGAGGGTACTTGGGAGAATGAAGTGATGATGGAGGGTTTGGCAAAGATGGCTGCCTTCTTGAAAGTCTATCAACAGCAAGGTATCCCCATCATCTGGCGTCCTTTGCACGAGGCTTCGGGCAACAATAATAGTGCTCAGGCGTTGGGTAAGCCTGTTTTCTGGTGGGGCTACGATGGTGCAGAGGCATACAAAAAGCTCTGGCAAAAGATGTTCAAATACTTCCAGAGCGAGGGTCTTGATAACCTCATTTGGGTGTGGCACACGCAACTTAACGATATTGAATATTACCCAGGAGATAAGTATGTGGATATGATTGCTTGCGATGTCTATGATGCACTCACGCCCAGCAAGGCGTTGGGTATCTGGAATGAGGCAAGTGGTCAGTTCCCTCACCGAATGGTGTCGCTCTGCGAAATGGGTCGAATGTGTAGTATGACCACACAGATGGATCGTGGCATTATGTGGTCCTACTTTATGCCTTGGTATGACAATCGTAACGATCTTTCGGAGGGGTATTCCCACCAATACGCAACAATTCAGTGGTGGCGCACTGCATTTGAGGACGACAGGGTGCTCTCACGAGAAGACCTCCCCTCGCTGAAATAGTGTGACACCATAGGAAATACAAAAAACTCGCCTTTGGGGGCGAGTTTGTTGTTGTTGTTGTGTTTGGCTTTTAGTTCACGAAATCGGCAAGTGATACTCGTTCGTAGTGATAACCCCTACGACGGAGCTCTATGGTCACACCTGCTCGGAACATAACCTTTGCCGAGCGGGCGAGGATGTAGAATGCTCGTGTGGTCTGGTGCTCGATGTTTTCGTGTTGAATGGCGGTCATCACAGTGTGTGAGAGGGTGCGCATCATATTGTCAATGCCTGTTCGAGCGTCGCTCTCGGGGGTTACGCCCACGATGTGTGCCAAAATGTACTCATCAACGGTATCAAAACCACCGCCCTTGCCTTTGAAGTAGTCGTAGGTCTGGTTCTCAAAGGGGCTTTGGGAGTCCCAAAGTGCTGCGAGAGCCATACCATAGAAACCCGCAACGGCGAGTGTGAATGCGGGGTAGGAGTTGATTTGACTCACAGCATCGACCATATACTCCGCTGCGCTCTTTGTCCACATCTCCTCCAACTCCTCGACGAGCATCATTCCTCCCTCTGCGCCACAGATGCCTGCAAGCAGTTTTTCGAGTCTCTTCTCATACTCCTCCAAATACTCTTTCTCTTCCATATTGTTGTGCATTGTAATGTTTTCTTGTTTTGTGGGTGCAAATATCGCACAACATAGCGAGAAAACCAAATCCTAACGAAAGCCTCTTGATGGAATTGCGGCAAGGAGGAAGTAGGCACCCACCTGCACCCATAGCACCGCAATCTCACGGCTGACCTCGGGGAGAGTCGCACCCATCGAGGCGGTAGCAGTGTAGGCGAGTATGGCGGGCGAGGAGGGGAAGATGTAGTGTAGTGCCCGCCACTGCGAGGGCAGAAGTTCCAAAGGGTAGGAGATACCCGCAATGAAGATGAGCCCTACGGAGAAGAATGTAATCAGCAGTAGTGGGGCATCGCTGTCTTCAAAGAGTTTGCCGAAGCACTGACCAAAGAGAGAGGTGGCGAGGATGAAAGGTGTGAGTATGCCCACGAGTGTCCACACCGAGGCAAGATGGGGTAGTTCAAAAAGGCGTGGTAGTAGTCCCACGAGAAAGCAGGAAAAAGCGCTATAGAGGGTGGCGTGAATGGTGGTGCGTCCAATAACCACTGTGACACGCTGCCAGAGGCGAGTAGTAGGCGTGCGGAGGAACGACACTCCCTTTGCTCTGCGCCCTGCGGAGGTCATCGCCACGACCATTGTGAGCGTCTGGAAGATGATAATCATCAATACTACGGGTAGAAGATAGGTGGCATAACCCTTCGAGGGATTGAAGAGTGCAATGCCCTCGGGGGTGATGGGTTGGCGTGTGGAGAGGGCAAATTGCACCTCCTCGGGAAGTATCCACGCCATCCCCTCACGCACCTCCTCGCCGAGTGCGAGTGACGCTTCCACGACAGCCTCTGCTGTCGCTTCATAATATAGAAAGGTGTTGGTCGTGGCGAATGTGACCACCACTGCTTGTTCGCCCCGCCCGATGCGCTCCTCGATATCGTGTGGTAGGTAGAGGAGTGCCTCTCCCTCGCCCCTTTGGAGCATCTCTTGCCCCTCGTGGAGAGATGCTGCTGTGGTGATAACCTCTGCCGAAGGGGAGGCGTCTGTGAGCAAAATGAAACGCTCGGAAAGGTGACTATGCGACTCATCCACCACAATAATTGGAGCCTCTCGTACCACATTGGGCGCATAGAAAAGATTGTAGAGCAATCCGTAGATAATGACGCCACCCACCACAACAAGCGCTGTTGCGGGGGTATGGGAGATGGTGCGTAGTTCGTTGCGCATAACCATCCATAGAATGCGTAGTGGAGCGAGGTGTTTCATCTTTCGGGGGTGGCTATGGCGTGTTGTAGGCGCCGGAGAGTGATGAGTGGTAGTAGTCCAAAGGCGAGGAGAATGACGATATGCACCCACCCCGAACTCCACGACTCTCCCTCGGAGAGTATCATAAAGTGGCGCACGGGTAGGGCGAGAGCTAAATTGTCAAAGATGGGGTACATCGAGCGTAGGGGGAATGTTACACCCGAGAGTGTTGCTCCGAGTGAGCCAATCATCGAGGCAAAACTCATCGAGATACCCAAAATCAGAACGAGCGAATAGACGAAGATTGCGAGCGCCTGACTTGCAGTGATGAGTAGGAGTGTCAGCACTGCGTGCCACCATAGCGCTCCTGCTAACCCCACGCTCTTGTCCAACACCCACACTGCCACCAAACCTACGGCAAAGAATGATAGGGTGTAGGGTAGAAGTTTGCCCATAAGTGCGCAGAGCATATCTCCCCTTGCACACTCCAACCACTCGCCACCACGCCCCCGGGTGCGCTCCGAGCCTACGGAGTAGAGCGTCACGAGCAGTACGACAATCTGAAACATAATGTAGAAAAATGGGGCTGTGAGCCACTTGTGATAGTTGAGCGTGGGGTTTCCGAGGGGATGAATATCCACTCCAATGGGTTCCAAAAAAGTCGTGATGTGCTCCGTAGGGACTCCCAGTGCGGTGGCAACTTCGGCAATGGGTTCGATGCTTGCGAGCGTTAGAGTGGTACGCAAGGCAGCTGCAATCTCCCCGCCTACGCTCATTAGGGCGTAGTGATAATAGTAGGGGATTGTAGCCTCCGTGCCCATCATCATTGCCTCAGTAATCCTCTCGGGAAACTCCACGAAACCATAAATTTCACACCTCCGCAGCCCCTCCAATGCCTCCGAGGTGGAGGTGTAGTAGTGGGAGATGTGGAGTGTGGGCGAGGAGTCGAGGGTGCGAGTTATTGCCCTCGTTGTGGGCGTGTTGTCGCAATCTATGACCCCAATGGAGAGATCGTTCATCCCGCCCGACGAGAAGATAGTATCCATAAATAGTAGCGAAAAGAGTGGCACGCAGAGGGTAGTAACCCACAAGATGGGATGCCTTGCAATCTGCTCTACCTCACGCATTATGACCCTTCCGAGTGTCCCCATACTACTCCTCAATGCGAACGATGACACTCATCCCCGAAAGCAAACCGCAGGTTGCCTCTATGGGGCGTGCGTGAATTTCAAAGGTACGCATATCGTAGCCACTTAACTGTCGTGTGGTGCGCCAAGTGGCGTAATTCCCCAGTGGTGAGATATAATAGACCTCCCACTCAATAGCCTTGCCACCAATGGCAGGAACCTCGCCCCAAAACCTTTTGCCGAGCGTGAATGAGGGCATATAATCCTCTCGGATGTTGAATACTGCATAGGGTGAAGAGAGTTCTGTAATTGTGAGTAGAGGGGTGCCGATTGTTACGAGTTCGCCCACCTCGGGGTAGATTTGCGCCACCGTACCATTGGTGGGCGATAGCAGGTGGCTGTCCTGCAAAATGGCATCCACTGCCTCTACCGTACCGCCCGCAGCCAGAACCATCTGCTCGGCACTGGTCTTGTCTTCGCTCTGTGCCCCACGCTTGGCGAGGAGGTATTGTTGCTTGGCGACTTGCTCGGCAGCAAGTGCTGAGAGGTAGAGTGCGTGAGCCTCATCCTTGCGCCCGAGCGATACTACGCTATCTGCCCATAGGCGTGAGATGCGCTCATAGTTTTTTTGTGCGAGCTTACGCTGGGCAGTTGCACCCCTCCACGCCTCCAATGCGGAAGTGATAATCTCGGGGCGTGCGCCACCCTCTATTTTGCGATTTTGGGCTTTGGCTACCTCTTTGAGTGCCTCCGCTTGTGCTCTCTGCGCCTCCATTTCGGGGGAGTGTATGACGATTAGAGTGTCGCCCACTGTAACCCTTTCTCCCTCTCTCACGCATATAGCCTCGACCCTACCTGTGAGTTTGCCTGCAATCCTCACTTCGGGAGCTTCAATGGTGCCTTGTAGGATAGTTTGTTGGCGGTGTGGGTAGAGTATGGCTATGAGTGAAATGACGATGCAAAGGGCAATGATAGAGAAGAATGCCACGCCAATAAGGTTGCTTTTTGTTTTCATAACTCGATATAGTCTAAATAGTTGTCCGTACATCCGACGATGGCAAGGAGTGAGCACAGGGCGATGTCAAGTTCGTAGAGTGCTACCATTTTTGCCACCCGTGCTCCGCAGAGCAATACCTCGGCATCAACCACCTCAGATGAGGTCGCCAAACCCTCGCCAAATGCTTTGCGACGACTGCGCACAAGCTCTTCGGCAAGGCGCTCGGTTGTACATTCAGCCTCATACTCTGCACGACTATCTATCATCGTCGAGTGGAACTTGTCGATAGCGAGTCGTATGTCATCCACCGCCTTTTGCTCGGCAAATTCGCTTGCTGCAAGCTGTGAGCGACTGCGTGCCACTGCCCCCTCTCTTGCAAGACCATCGAAGAGAGTCCACGATAGCCCCACGCCCACAGCCGTGCGAGGAAAAAGATTTTTGTTGAGCCCCACAGACCATAGCTGCTGATGCCCAAGTAGGGCGACCGAGGGGAGATAGCGCCCCTTCTCGATTGTTAGTGAGTGGGTGGCTATGGCGGTCTGCTGACGGAACATCCCGATGGTCGGGCTTTGTTCTATGAGGGTATAGAGTGCCTCCTTTGTGGGGAGCGAAGAGGGCATAAAAAGGGGCGTGGAGAGGTCTATTGATGGGAAATTTGTATTGAGAAGTGTCAGAAGTGCATTGTGCGCAACAAGGGCGTTGCTGTGGGCGGTGGCAAGGAGCGCCTTTGCTTGTTCTACTGCAACCTCGGCAGTGAGCCTCTCGGCGGGAATAAGAAGCCCCTCACGCTCCAAACTGCGTGCTTGGCGCAGATGTTCGGTGAGGGATTCTAAGGATTTCTTACGGAGTGCCACGACCTCCTCGGCAAGCTGTGCGCCAAAGTATGACTCAACAACCGATAGGTCAATGGCAGATTCGGTGGCAGAGAGTTTTTGCGTGGCAAGGGTGGTCATCGCTCTGGCAATTTTGCTTGCTTGAATCCGTCGCCCACCGCTGAAAATCATCCAGCCAATCTCCACACCCACAGATGCAGTGTTGCGTGGTACAAGGGGTAGGCGTATGGGGGTATCGGCAATGCCCTCGACAATGCCAAGTAGGGGAGGGTTGGAAGCAATGAGTGGCTCCAAAGTGTTGAGAACATCGCCTGCAAGAGTCCCTAAGGATGTGACGGCGGCAATCCCCGAGAGAGTGTGGGTGTATTCACCTGCAATGGTTACGGAGGGATACCACATTGCATTGAGCTCTCGCCCCTCGGCTTGTGCAATGCTACTCTCCTTGCGAGCAATGGCAAGCGAGGTGTTGTCGCTACGGGCTATTGTGAGCGCACTTTGGAGCGTGAGAGGCTTGGTGTCTTGTGCTCTGCAAGTGAGCGTGAGAATACAGAGAAGCGTGGAGAGTGTGAGAGTGTGCATTGCGGAGGTGTTTTTTTGAGAGTGAGGGGGCAAACCTCGTACCAATGCAGACAAAAAGTCCCCAAAAGTTTGCACTTTTGGGGAGCTCTGGATGGAACAAAAGAGATTGTTGTGTTATCCCCTAAGTTCCGAAAGGGAGTTTTTTACTATTTGAAGTAGCGGTTGTAAAGACCCTCGAAACCCTTGCCGTGACGAGCCTCGTCTTTTGCCATCTCGTGAACGGTGTCGTGGATAGCGTCGAGGTTGTGCTGTTTGGCGAGGGTAGCGATGTGCTTCTTGCCGTCGCAAGCACCGTGCTCTGCCATCATACGCTTGTAGAGGTTGGTCTTGGTGTCCCAAACTACCTCGCCGATGAGCTCTGCAAACTTAGCTGCGTGCTCTGCCTCCTCCCAAGCGTAGCGCTTGAAAGCCTCAGCAACCTCGGGATAACCCTCACGGTCTGCTTGGCGCGACATTGCAAGGTACATACCGACCTCGGTACATTCGCCCATAAAGTGGTCCTGCAAACCCTTCCAGATCTCCTCGGGGCAACCCTGTGCTACGCCAAGGCGGTGCTCGTCGGCAAACGAAAGAGCCTCGTCGGACTCAACAATCTCCTCGAATTTCTCGGGACCTACTTTGCAAAGGGGGCACTGCTCGGGTGCATTCTCACCCTCGTGAATATAACCGCATACGGTGCAACGAAATTTTTTCATAGTTGTAAAGTGTGTGTTTGATTTGTTAATGTTTATTGTTGTTTGTTTAGTTTGCTTTTTTTGCTTCGCAGTCGGCACAAATGCCCTTGTAGTAGAGCTGTGCATCGGTTATGCGTGCTGCATTGCGTGGGGTGTTGCGACCCACAAAGGCGGTATCGTCGAGGTCCACATCATAGACCTTGCCGCAGGATGCACACATAAAGTGGGCGTGTGGCGATGTGTAACCATCAAAGCGTGCATTTGCCGAGTCGATGCCGAGCATCAGGATGGCTCCACTCTCGTGCAGGATGCGCAGGGTATTGTAGATGGTTGTGCGTGAAAGCGTGGGTATTTCCGCTGCCAAAGAGGTGTAGATCTCATCGACAGTGGGGTGTGTGCGGTGAGTCAGCAGGTAGTGCATAACGGCTACTCGCTGCACCGAAGGACGAATTCCAAAACGCTCCAAATGCTCTTTTGCAACTTTCATTATACTGCGTGAATTGTGAAAATGTAATCGTTTCAAACTTGTTTTCATTGCAAAGATACTTACTTTTCGGTAATCTCCAAATTTTTTTGTACATTTTTTCCGATAAACTATTATCTTTGCGTGCCCAAGAGTGGGAGTGGCGAGTGGTAACCACCCCCAAAGTGTTGGGTTTCGGGATGTAGCGCAGTCCGGTTAGCGCGCCAGCTTCGGGAGTTGGAGGCCGAGAGTTCGAATCTCTTCATCCCGACAAAGAATAAAAGGAAGATCAATCGCTTTTGCGATTGGTCTTTTTGTATTCAGTAAGGATGTTGAACTTGTTCAAATAATCCCAACTGAATACAAAAAGAAAAACCTGCATTGCAGGTCTTCCTTTTATTCTTTGACAACCTCCCCCAGAGATCACCGAGTGGAGAGCCGCCTTGTGCGGCTCGTAACGAGGTAATCTCTGTCTGAATTTATTTAAGAAGACACCCCCTTGTTACAAAAAAGACCTGCTGTTAGCAGGCATTTCTTTTGTTGTCTGCGAGGTAATCTCTGGGAGATACTACCTTTTATATTTATAGCACCTCTGCCAAGAATTTGCCTGTGTGGCTTTCGGGGATGCGGGCTACTTGTTCGGGGATGCCTTCTGCAACGATACTACCACCTGCCTTTCCTCCCTCGGGACCCATATCAATTATCCAGTCGGCACACTTGATGACATCGAGGTTGTGCTCGATGATTACCACGCTGTTGCCACGATCCACGAGCTTGCGGAAGACGGCAAGGAGCTGTCGGATATCCTCGAAATGAAGACCTGTTGTGGGCTCGTCGAAGATGTAGAGCGCACGCCCCGTATCTTTGCCTGCCAGTTCGGCTGCGAGTTTTATGCGCTGACTCTCTCCGCCCGAGAGGGTTGTGCAACTCTGCCCGAGTTTGAGATATCCCAAGCCGACCTCACGAATGGCGTGGAGCTTGGTGTAGATTTTGGGTATGTTCTCGAAGAACTCGGCAGCCTGATTGATGGTCATACCCAGCACCTCGTCGATATTCTTACCCTTGTATTTAACTTCGAGTGTTTCACGATTGTAGCGATGACCTCCGCACGCTTTGCAGGTTACATAGACATCTGGCAGGAAGTTCATCTCAATGGTTTGCACACCTGCACCCTTGCACTCCTCGCAACGACCACCCTTCACATTGAATGAGAAACGACCCGCACCGAAGCCTCGCACTTGTGCATCGGGGGTCTTCTCGAAGAGTTTGCGGATGTCGGCAAAGACATTGGCGTAGGTTGCGGGGTTACTCCTCGGACTGCGACCTATGGGACTCTGATCTACGACTACGAGTTTGTCGATGTTCTCCACGCCCTCGATGCGCTCGAAGGGTAGGGGTTGGTCAAAGGAACGGTAGAGCGTGCGTGAAAGGTAGGGATGAAGGGTCTCATTTATGAGTGTAGATTTACCGCTACCACTCACACCTGTGATGCAGACCATCATACCGAGAGGTATCTCGACGCTGACATTTTTGAGGTTGTTGCCTCGTGCGCCTATGATGCGAAGGGATGTGCCATTGCCCGTGCGACGCACCGCAGGGGTTGCTATTGTGCGCCTACCGGATAGGTAGTCGGCAGTGAGTGAGGATGCCTTCACGATATCCTCAAAGGTGCCTTCGGCTACTACCTCGCCGCCCTTGCGACCCGCCAGAGGTCCCATATCTACAATCCAATCTGCCGAGCGCATCATCTCCTCGTCGTGCTCCACGACAATCACACTATTACCCTCATCTCGCAGATTTTTAAGACTGTCTATGAGGCGACGATTGTCCCTCTGATGCAGACCGATGCTGGGCTCGTCGAGGATGTAGAGGACATTTACGAGCTTGGAGCCCACCTGTGTTGCGAGCCTTATGCGCTGACTTTCACCACCCGAGAGTGAGCGTGAGGGGCGACTGAGCGACAGATAACCCAAGCCGACATCGCAGAGAAAACCTAAGCGGTCGCTAATCTCTTTGAGAATCTCTCGGGCAATTATCCTCTCTTTGTTGTTGAGTTCGTTGGGTACGGAGAGAGCCCACTCCCTCAGTTCCTCGATACTCATATCGCTCACCTCGGCTATATTCTTACCGCCAATGCGGAATTGGAGTGCCTCGCTTTTGAGCCTCGAACCTCCGCAGACGCTACAAGGTTTGTGCTCAATGAACTGCCCGAGCCACTTGGCACCCGTACCTCGTGTGCCCTCTTCGGTGTTGCTTTCGATGTATTGTGTGATACCCTGCCAAGCGACCATTTGTACGCCGTGTGCTCCATATAGTGCGTGCATATCTATTGCTACGGGGTCGGAGTCGCCATTGATGATTGCCGAGAAAGCCTCCTCGGAGAGTGAACTTATGGGGTCGTCTATGGAGAAGTCATACCTCTTGCCGAGTGCCGACATAACTGCCAAGAACCACTTCGTTCGCATCTTGCTGAGTGGGGCAATGCCACCCTCGGCAATACTTAGGCGTCCATCGGGGATGAGTTTCTCACGGTCGAAGATTGCCTCCTCGCCAAGACCT
>JAGCJH010000064.1 GCA_017648105.1 Tidjanibacter sp. | reverse complement strand
GGGAGAAATCTCCGAAAGAAATTTTTCGTCCCAGTCGTCTATGTGCATATCACACAGGTGTCGTCTGTAGGAATTGCTGAACCACATTTTTAGTGCCTCCTTATTTACATGTATTTTACTTTTTAATTATATCACAGATAAATTTAAATTTCAAGCTCAGGATTTTCAGCAAAGTGCTTGAGCATTACCAAGGGTTCTGTTTTTGAGGTGTTGGTGACGGTGATACCATTTTTTGCCGCCTTTTCTGTTACAAAAAATTCATCGTTGGTAAGCTCTCCATATCTTATGAGAGTCGGAGTTTCAATATCCCAATCTCCAAAACATCCCTATTCGTGAGGCGCTCGGCAGACCCATCCGTGAGGCGTTCGTTGCCTCCGATGAGGAGCACATCTTGCTGGCTGCCGACTACTCACAGGTGGAACTCCGACTGATGGCACACGCCAGTGGTGATGAGGCGATGATTGGCGCCTTCCTCTCGGGCGAGGATATCCACCGAGATACTGCTGCACGACTCTTCCACAAGACCCCCGAGGAGGTAACTCCCGAGGAGCGCAGGAAGGCAAAGACCGCCAACTTCGGTATCATCTACGGCATCAGCGCCTTTGGTCTGCGCCAAAGGATGGGTGGTGATATGTCGATGGGCGAGGCGAAGGATATTATCGAGGGATATTTCCGTTCCTATCCTGCAATCAAGGAGTATATCGACACCACAATTCGTGATGCCAAGGGGTGTGGGTCTGTGCAGACCATCTTTGGTCGCAAGCGCTACCTGCCCGATATTAACTCCGCAAATGCCAATGTGCGCTCACTGGCAGAACGCAACGCCATAAATGCACCCCTGCAAGGCTCCGCAGCCGACATCATCAAGATTGCTATGGCGGAGGTGGCTCGCCGACTCAAAGAGGAGGGCTTGCGCTCCAAGATGATACTCCAAGTTCACGATGAACTCATTGTGGATGCGCTGAGGAGTGAGAAGGCGCAAGTAGTGGAGATTTTGCGTGAGGCAATGGAGGGGGCAGCAACCCTTCGAGTGCCTCTAACGGTAGAGGTTGGCGAGGGCGACAACTGGCTCGAAGCACACTAATTTAGAGAGAAAAACCGAGATATGAGAGTTCTGATACAGCGTGTTTCCCACGCAAGCGTAACGATTGAGGGTGAGAGGGTTGCCGAGATTGGCAAGGGTCTTCTTGTCTTTGTTGGTGTGGCGACAACCGACACCGAGGAGGATGTGGACTATCTCGTTCGCAAAACCTCCTGCCTGCGCATCTTCGATGACGAAAAAGGAGTTATGAACCTCGATGTGCGTCAGGTGGATGGCGAGGTGCTCGTTGTGAGCCAATTTACACTCCAAGCCGCCACCCGCAAGGGCAATCGCCCGAGCTACATCCACGCCGCAGGCGAGGCGGTAGCGGTGCCCCTCTATGAGTCCTTCAAGTCGAAACTCTCCACCGCCATCGGCAAACCAATACCCTGCGGGCGCTTCGGTGCAGATATGAAGGTCGAACTGCTAAATGATGGACCTGTGACAATCTGGATAGACTCAATAGAAAAGTGAACTCACGAGAGTTCGCTTTTCTTTTTGTTGACTGACGACCGATAAGTTTGCCAAAGAGCAGGTGGAGTCGATACGGAGTATCGCACCGAAAATTTTTGGTGCACCTTTTTATGAGAAGTCGCAGAAATTCTCAAATTTATCACTACATTTGTCCTCTCGAAAAAGACAACCCAAACAATACGACAATGCAGATAAAGAAGGTAATAGGCATCGGTAATGCCTTGACAGATTTTTTGGTGAACTTGCGCAACGATGATGTGCTCACAAGGCTCAATCTTGGTAAGGGTAGTATGAATCTTGTGGATGCAGAGTTGCAGCGACAGATTCAGGGCGATACCGCCGACCTGCCCCACACCCTCTCGCTCGGAGGCTCAGCAGCCAACACTATCCGCTGTATGGCACGCCTCGGCACTGCGGTGGGCTACATCGGCAAGGTGGGTAAGGACTCCACAGGTCACTTCTATGAGCAGGCGCTCGACAACCTCGGCATTGTCCCCTACATCACACACGGCAAGAATCGTTCGGGTAGGTGTCTGTCGCTCGTATCGCCCGATGGCGAGCGTACAATGGTAACCTATCTTGGTGCAGCACTCGAACTCTGCGAGGCAGACATCACAGCCGAGATGTTTGCCGACTACGACTGCCTCTACATCGAGGGCTTTATGGTGCAGAGCCACGCAGTGATTCGCCACGCAATCAAGACCGCAAAAGCGTGTGGCTTGAAGGTGGCTATCGACCTTGCAAGCTACAATGTTGTGTTGGAGAATAGGGCATTCCTTTTGGATATCGTGGATAAGTATGTCGATATCATCTTTGCCAACGAGCAGGAGGCTGCGGCGTTCAGTGGCGAGAGTGACCCCGAGAAGGCGCTCGACTTCATCGCTGCAAGGTGTGAGCTCGCTATTGTGAAGGTTGGTACTCGTGGCGCCTACATCAAACAGCAGGGCGTGGAGCGTGTCCACGTTGGCATTATGGCAGCAGCCAAGAGGGTTGATACGACAGGTGCGGGCGACTTCTACGCTGCGGGCTTTATGTCGGGTTTGTGCGCAGGTCTTGATTTGAGACAGTGCGGAACACTTGGCGCAATTACTGCGGGTAAGGTTATCGAGGTTGTTGGCACAACCTTTGGCGAAGAGGCGTGGAATGAAGTTTTCTCGCTCGTTGAGGAGGTGAAATCCCAGAAGTGCTTGTTCTAAAACCCCCACAAAAATGAGAGCAATAATAGAACTCGAAAAAATGGAGTTTCGTGCTCCTCACGGCTGCTATGACCTCGAAAAAGTGGTCGGCAACCGCTACCATATAGACCTCAAAATGGAGGTGGAGATTGGCGATGCTGCCGAGAGGGATGATTTGTTGAAAAGTGTCAATTACCTCTCTGTTTATGAGCAGGTTGCTGAGGAGGTACAACTACCCAGTGATATTCTTGAAAATGTTGCTTGGCGCATCTTGGAGCGTATTCATAGTGCTTTCCCTCAGATAGTTACATCCACCATTAAGGTTTCCAAGCTCGCTCCACCACTCGGAGGAAAGGTTGAGAAGGTGAGTGTAACTCTGTCAAAATAAGACTCTTATAAAATGTTCATAACTTGTTTATAAAGTGTGAACAATTTATTGGGCTAACTCAAAAAATTTGGTGCAACTTTGTACCAAAATCGGCATCCTGAGTGCCAATTTGTTAACTGCTTGACGGGCAGTTGTTTTTGTCTATACGAAAAACAAAAAATATAAAATACAACAAATTTAACTATGTCTGAAAAGATGGAGAAAGGGAGCGTATCCTCCGAATTGAAGGAGTTGAAGTACGAGGATGTCTTGGCAACAACCAAGGAGTATTTCAAGGGTGATGAACTCGCAGCGATGGTGTGGGTCAATAAGTATGCCTTGAAAGATTCGTTTAACCGCATCTATGAGGGTTCGCCCGAAGAGATGCACCACCGCATTGCAAGTGAGATTGCTCGCATCGAGAGCACCTATCCCAACCCAATGAGTGAGGAGGATGTGTTTGGTCTTTTGGATCAGTTCCGCTACATCATTCCTCAGGGTGGTCCTATGACTGGTATTGGCAACAACCTCCAAATCGCATCGCTCTCCAACTGCTTTGTGATTGGTCATCGTGTTCCCGCAGACTCCTATGGTGGTATCATCCGTATGGACGAGGAGCAGGTGCAGCTTATGAAGCGTCGAGGTGGTGTGGGTCACGACCTTTCACACCTCCGTCCCTCGGGAGCTCCTGTGCTCAATAGCGCATTGACCTCCACTGGTATCGTTCCTTTTATGGAGCGCTACTCCAACTCTACTCGTGAGGTTGCGCAGGATGGTCGTCGTGGTGCATTGATGCTTACCCTTTCCATCAAACACCCCGATGCAGAGCGCTTTATCGACGCCAAGACCGTGCAGGGCAAGGTTACGGGTGCGAATGTGTCCATCAAGGTGGATGACGAGTTTATGCGTTGTGTTTCCTCGGGCGAGAAGTATGTTCAGCAGTTCCCCATCGACGCTGCCGAGCCTTTGTACCGCAAGGAGATTGATGCAACAGCTCTCTGGCAGAAGATTATCCACAATGCGTGGAAGAGTGCAGAGCCCGGTTGCTTGTTCTGGGATACAGTGTTGCGTGAGAGTGTGCCCGATTGCTATGCAAGCGAGGGCTTCCGCACCGTATCAACCAACCCTTGTGGCGAGATTCCTCTTTGCCCCTACGATTCGTGCCGCCTCTTGGCTCTCAACCTTTACAGCTATGTAGATAAACCATTTACCCCCGAGGCTTCGTTCAACCACGAGAAGTTTGCCAAACACATTGAGATGGCAATGAGGATGATGGATGACATCATTGACCTCGAATTGGAGAAGATCGACCTCATCCACAAGAAGATTGGCAAAGATCCCGAGGAGTTGGATGTTCGCCGTGTAGAGCTCTCGTTGTGGGAGAAGATTCGTGAGAAGGCTATCAAGGGTCGTCGTACAGGTTTGGGTATTACCGCAGAGGGCGATATGCTCGCAGCTCTCGGCTTGACCTATGGCTCGGAGGAGGCTATTGAGTTTGCAGTTAGCGTTCAGAAGGAGTTGTGCCTCAATGCCTACCGTTCGTCGGTTAAGTTGGCTAAGGAGCGTGGCTCGTTCCCTATGTATGACAACTTGAAGGAGGAGGGCAACCCAATGATTGCTCGTATCCGTGAGGCAGACCCCCAGCTCTACGAAGATATGGTACGCTATGGTCGTCGTAACATTGCAATGCTTACCATCGCCCCCACAGGTACTGTATCTCTGATGTCGCAGACCACCTCGGGTATTGAGCCCGTATTCCGCCCTGTGTATAAGCGCCGCAGGAAGGTAAATCCCACCGACCAGAATGTGAAGATTACCTACAAGGATGAGGTGGGCGACTGCTTCGAGGAGTACTATGTATTCCACCACAAATTCATAGAGTGGTTGAAGGTTACTGGTCGCAATGTGGAAAATCTCAACGACCTCTCCGACGCAGAAATCGATGCACTCGTAGCCGCTTCGCCCTACAACCACGCAACAGCCAACGATATCGACTGGGTGGCTAAGGTTAAGATGCAGGGCGCTATCCAGAAGTGGGTGGATCACTCCATCTCGGTTACCGTAAACCTTCCCAATGATGTTTCCGAGGAGCTCGTGGCAGATGTTTATAAGACCGCTTGGGAGTGTGGTTGCAAGGGTATCACCGTATATCGTGATGGCTCACGAAGTGGTGTGCTTTTGGACACTAAGAGCAAGTCGGCAGCTCCCGCAGAGCCCAAAGCGCCCATCAAACGCCCCGCAGAGTTGGAGGCAGATGTTGTACGCTTCAAGAACGGCAAAGAGGAGTGGATTGCATTTGTGGGTATGCACGACGGCAAGCCCTATGAGATTTTCACTGGTCAGATTGACGAGGAGGAGCTCTTCATTCCTAAGAGCATCAAGAATGGTTGGATTGTGAAAGTTCGTGAGGAGGATGGCACCAAGCGCTACGACTTCCGCTTCAATGATAAGGGTGGCTACCCCCACATCATTGGTGGTATCTCCCGACTCTTCGATATGGAGTTCTGGAACTATGCAAAGCTCATCTCCGGTGTGCTCCGCAACGGTATGCCTATTGTGGATGTTGTGAACCTTGTGGATAGCTTGCAGTTTACCAGCGACGGTATCAATGTTTGGAAAGCTGGTGTTGCTCGTGCGCTCAAACGCTACATCAAGGATGGCACCAAGAGCAAGCAGAAATGCCCCAACTGCGGCAGCGAGAGTCTTGTTTATCAGAACGGCTGCCCCACTTGCCACTCGTGCGGCTGGTCCAAGTGCTCCTAAGAGAACGAATATAGCGGGTGCTTTTTTGCACCAAATTTCAAAGAGCGAGTTCCTGGTTTGCGGTAAGCAAGCTGCGGACTCGCTCTTTTTTGTTGAGTTGTTTTTTGGGTAGGGGCTCTAAGGGCATTAAGGGCATTAGGGGCTCTAAGGACTTTAAGGGCATTAGGGGCTCTAAGGAAAAATAATTCTCAATTCATCCCTTCTTTGTGCCAAGTTGTTCCGTTGTGGGTGCCATTCGTCCCCCAAAACCCCCAAATCGTCTATAAATCACCAGTTTTACCCACTTCGTGGGGTAAAAACTAAAAAAAATCTCTATATTTGTACGATTTTGGAAAAATTATATAACAAACATAAAACCAATAAACTATGAAAATCAGCAAACTTTTGGCGGCAATGTTCTGCTTTGCAGCGATTGCTACCTCGTGCGAGACTCCCTTTGAGGATCCCCAGCAGGGCGACGGTCAGGCAAAGAAGATCTCGCTCTTCTCCACAATGACAAACTTCACAAGGGCTACCGACACAGCTTTTGAGGAGGGCGACCAGATTGGTCTTCACATTGTAATTCCTCAGGGTACCTACCTCAACAATGCACACTTCACCTACACCGAGGGTGCGCTTGTTGGCGAGAAGGACTATTACTGGTATATGGATGAGGGTACTGAGTCGGATGTGTATGCATACTATCCTTACAGCGCTACTGGTAACTACCGTGCAGGCGGCTACACTTTCACTGTGAGTGCAGACCAGAACCGTGCAGGTGGCTATACCGCTTCCGACCTTATGATTGCCCACACAACCTCGAAGCCTACCGCTGAGGCTGTGGAGCTCCCCTTCAAACACGCACTCTCGAAGGTTGTTGTGAATATCGACAACCAGCTCGAAGAGGAGATTGAGAATGTGTGGTTCTCGGAGGTTTATGGCACCACAACCGTTAGCTTCAAGTCGGGTGAGACTACCGTTAGTGGCACCAAAGGTACCATCAAGACCGCAAGGGCTGCAAATGGCGACCCCACTTGGGCACTTATCCTCGTTCCTCAGGAGAATGTAACACCCAAACTTATTATCACCACCGTTTCCAAGAAGCAGTACACCTACCAGCTTTCGGGCGAGGTTAGCTTCTCGGCAGGTAAGGTTAGCTCCGCATCCATCACTATCTCCGACGATAGCATCTACACCGACTTCACACCCGTTATTTCGGACTGGGTTGCAGACGACGAGTTGCAGTTTGGTCAGTCGGGTAGCACCGACATCGAGGGCGACGGTGGCGACGGTGGCAACACTGGTAGCAGCGATGGTTTCTACTTCCACCCCGGTGTGTGGGCATCCGATGGCGCTTGGTTCTCGGCGCACGCTTGGAATGAGAGCACCAGCGAGGATGTAACCCTCACCGACAACGATGGCGACGGTGTATATGAGATTCCCCTATCGGCAGGTATGACCAAAATCCTCTTCTGCCGTATGGACCCCGCAGTTAGCTCGTTCAGCTGGGAGACTGGTGTTTGGAACCAGACAGAGGACTATGAAATCGGCGTATATCCCAACAACCACTTCTTCATCGACGCTTATGGTCCCGACGGTGCAAAGACCACTGGTCACTGGGGTCCCGCAGATGGTGGTAATGCTGGTGGTAACACTGGCGGTGGCAACACCGATGGTGGTAACACTGGCTCGGCATCGGGTCTTGGCGTTGTGGGCGGCTTTGCAGCAAGCAACTGGGGCACCGATATTCCCTTGATGACTACCGAGGTTGCAGGTCTTACCGTTGCAAAGAACATTACTTTCAATGCAGGCGAGGGCTTCAAGATTCGCACCGTAGGTTCTTGGGATGGCGTGAATATTGGTGCGGGTAGCATCAACTTCGTAGAGGCAAACAAATACTTCGCAGTTATAGGTGAGAATGCAGGCGACCTCTGCGTTGTTACCGCTGGTACCTACGACATCTATTTCAACCAGAGCGCAATGAGGGTTTACCTTATGACCGCAGGTACCCCCTACACTGAGGCAGTAGAGCAGACCACCAATGGTACAGAGCTCGAACCCGAGCAGCCCGATTCGACCGAGAATGTTATCTACTTCTCGGTGGGTAATGCAGCAGCAGGCAGCCGCTATGCAGCATACTTCTGGAATAGCACTTCCAATGTTTGGGCAAGTATGACTGACAGCGATGGCGACAACATCTACGAGGTCAATATCCCCGTAGGCTATGGCGAGAATGTAATCTTCTGCTCGATGAGTGGTGTTGCCAACAGCTGGAACAACAAGGTTAATCAGACCAACGATCTTATCATCCCCACCGATGGCAAGAACCTCTACACTCTGAGTGGTTCGTGGACCAACGGTTCGTGGAGCGTGAAATAAGAAACTCGATAGACAAAAACGGCTCTCTTTTTGTGGGGGGTCGTTTTTGTGCTTTGACAAGAAATATACATTTCACACAACCAAATAAATAATCAAAACTTAAAACACTATGAAAATTACAAAACTTTTTGCAGTGGCAATGGGCGCAATGGCGGTTATGACCGCTTGCCAAGAGCCCGTGGAGAACATCAACCCCGATCAGGGTTTGCCCATCTCCGTTAATGCACAGATGTACGACTTCACAAAAGCAACTGATACCGCTTTTGAGGATGGCGACCAGATTGGTCTTCACATCGTAATCCCTCAGGGTGCATATCTCAACAATGAGAAATATACCTACACCGAGGGTGCTCTCGTAGGCGCAAAGGACAATGTTTGGTATGGCGACGAGAACTTGGAGGCAAATGTATTGGCATACTATCCCTACAACGCTCTTGCAGGCTACAAAGCTGAGGGTTACACCTTCACCGTAGAGGCAGACCAGAGTGCAGAGGGTGGCTATGCAGCTTCCGACCTCTTGGTTGCTTCGACTACTTCCAAACCCACCAAAGAGACCGTTGTTCTTCCTTTCAAACACGCTCTTTCCAAAATCGTCATCAACATCACCAGCGAGCTCGACGAGGAGATCAAGGATGTGATGTTCGCAGATGTATATGGCTCGGCAGTTGTTAGCCTTGCAGAGGGCACTTCGACCGTTAATGGCGAGAAGGGCACCATTAAGGCTGCTAAGGTTGATGCAGACACTTGGACTCTTATCACCGTTCCTCAGAGCGAGGCAACTCCCCGCATTTTGGTTGTTGTTGGCGACAAACAGTACAACTTCGACATCGCTGCTGCTGCTACCTTCGCAGCTGGCAAGATGGCTACCGCAGACATCACCCTCACCAAAGAGCTCGTAGGTGCTGAGTTCTCGACCGAGATTACCGACTGGACCGCAGATAGCGACTTGCAGTTCAACCCCAGCAAAGAGAACACTCCCGATGAGGGCGAAGGTGGCGAAGGTGGCGAAGGTGGCGAAGGCAATGAGGGTACTGAGCCCGAGCCCGAGAAACCTTTTGAAGCAGAGGAGTCGGGTCTTGGTGTTGTTGGCTCGTTCGCAGCAAGTGGCTGGGCTACCGATGTAATGCTCTATACCACTCCCACTGAGGGCGTATTCGTAGCAGAGGGCGTTGAGTTGGCAGCATACGACTCTTTCAAGATTCGCACCGCAGGCTCGTGGGATGGCGTAAACTTCGGTCGCAATGCAAATGCAGTAAACTACATCAAGGCAAACCACTACATCGCTGTTGAGGACAATGCCAACAGTGCAGATATCACTGTTGAGGCTGCTGGTGTTTATGACATCTACCTCAACCAGACCGATATGGTTGTTTGCATTATGGAGGCAGGTGCAGACTACACCACCGCTGTTGAGCAGACCGTAAATGGCGAGGAGCCCGTTGTAGAGGAGCCTGAGGTTACCGAGAATGTTCTCTACCTTGCTCCCAACTCTAACTGGAAGACCGACGGTGCACGCTTTGCTGCATACTTCTTTGGCGATGGCGAAGCTTGGGTAAGTATGACCGATGAGGATGGCGACGGTATCTATGTAGCAAACATCCCCGTAGGTGGCTACACCAGCGTTATCTTCTGCCGTATGAATCCTAGTGCTGCTGCAAACAACTGGACCAACAAGTGGAACCAGACTGGCGACCTTGCAATCCCCACCAATGGTGACAATCTCTACACCCTTACTGGTGGTGAGTGGGATTCTGTAACTGGCGCTTGGAGCGTTAAGTAATTCGCCACGAATTAGACCATAATAAAACGGCTCCCTGAATTTCTCAGGGAGCCGTTTTTGTTTTGTGGTTATCGCCGATTATTTGTTGCGTTTCCACACCCAAACATCTTTCTGCTGTTTGCGATATTTGAGCCTCATCTCCTCTGCCTTGGCGGGGCTATTGGTTGAGTAGGCAACCACTGCCCACAAACCATTGGGGTAGGGGGTAATGAGGTAGTTGGCAGCGCCAATGCCCAGAGGGTCTTGTTTTGCGCAAGCTCGTGCATTGTACTTAATGGTGAAGACGCCAACCATAATATTGTAACGCATACCCTCCGCAGGAACATTCACAACGGGTGCTGGTGCAGGTGTGGGCTCCTCAACGACGGGAACTTCCTCAACAACGGGTTCCACAACCACCTCTTGGGTAGCGCACTCCTTCTTGCAGCACGCACAGTTGCCCGAGAGATAGATTGCTACGCCAGCAACAACAATGACACCCACGAGCCACCAAACCCAGCCACACGAGCAACGCTTACGAAGGGTTGCTACGGGCACTTCCGAGCCGTTGAGTGCACGATGCAACTCATCGTCGATGTCGAACTTACGAGGAGTGATTGTACCCACGCCTTCGGCATAGATGGAGCCATCCTCACGACGAGCTGCTGTGAGCCAATCGTTATAGAGCGCCTCTGCCTCCTCGGTGGAGATGCCACCCTGCTCAGCGATGATATCTGTCAGGTGGATGTGTTTGTCGGAGATGCTCTCCGAGAAGAATACTGCTTTGGGGTTGTTGCCCTCTACACGCAACGAGCCCACCTCGGGGAGAGCCACATTGCCATACTGCACGAGGCAGTTGAATATGAGTTTATTTACTACACTGCTCATAATTCTATCAGTTTTTTATGGGTTAGTTATTTTTTCGATTTGGGAGGTGCCACCTTCTTGGCTTTGGGCTTTGCGGACTCCTCTGCCCAAGCGATGTGCTGAGGTTTGCTTTTCAGACCTATGATGATGAAAATCACACCTGCAATAACAAAGGGAATACTCAGAAGCTGACCCATATTCAAGGTCATCTCTGCCTCGAAGGCTACTTGGTCGTTCTTGATGAACTCCAAGAAGAAGCGGGAGAGGAAGATGCCAATCAGACCCACACCAAAGAGGAGCGAGGGGTGCTTGCGACCTGCATCACGCTTGTAGTAGAGCCACAATAGCACCACAAAGACCGCAATGTAGAAAAGCGCTTCATAGATTTGTGTGGGGTGCATAGCAACGGTTTCGCCATTGCGCACGAACACGAAACCCCAGGGGAGGTCGGTCGCACAGCCATAAATCTCGGAGTTCATAAGGTTACCAAACCTCACGCCAGCACCACCAATCGCCACAGGAATCATAATGCGGTCTGCTGCCCACCAGAAGGGCATTTTGTTGCGCCAAGCGAAGAGCGAAAGACCAATGAGGAAACCGATAGCTGCGCCGTGTGATGCCATACCACCCTCACGGATGTTGAGGATGCGGAGGGGCTGTGCGAGGTAGATTTCGGGCTCATAGAAGAGGCAGTGACCCAACCTTGCACCGAGGATGCCGAGGATGGTCGCATACCAGAAGAGTGAATCCACGAGCCTCTCGGGCAACTTCTCACGCTTTGTGAAGTTTGTGAAAAAATAGATACCTGCGATGAATGCCAACGCCCAAAAGATGCCATAGTAGCGAATCTCCAAGCCGAAAATATTGAAGGCTACGGGATCGACATTCCATACGATAGAAAGCAAATTGTTCATATTGCGATATTAGTTCTCTGTGTTTATCTGTTCTTGTTGCTGGTCAAAGGTAGCAAAAAAGCGTCAATTCTTGCTCAAAGTGAAGGAAAAAGTGCTTCCTTTGCCCAATTCGCTACGCAGATTGATGGTTTCGCCGTGTGCTTCGAGCACGTGTTTGACAATCGAAAGACCCAAACCGGTGCCACCCTGCGAGCGAGAGCGACCCTTGTCGGTGCGGTAGAAGCGCTCGAATACACGAGGTATATCCTCCTTGGAGATACCCCTGCCATTGTCCCTCACCTCCACCAAAACTTTGTCGAAGAGGTCGATGAACTTGATGAAAGTCTCGCCTCCCTCGTTGCCGTAGCGGATGGAGTTGATGATGAGGTTTATGAGCACCTGTTCGATGTAGTATTGATCCGCCTTAACCCACACTGGGGGGTAGGGGACGGTGTGCGACGAGCCGACAACCACTGTGATATTCTTCTTTGTAGCCTCAAACTCAATGGTATCTACGATGTCACGAGTGAGTTGCACGATGTCGAAGCGCTCGTAGTTCAGGTTGAGAACGCCCGATTCGAGACGCGAGATTGCCTCCAAGTCGTTTGTGATGTTTATCAGTCGGTCGATGCTCTTCTCGGTGCGCTCCAAGTAGCGACGCATCAGCACAGGATCGCTCATACCACCATCTAAGAGGGTTGAGATGTAACCCTGAATATTGAAGATGGGGGTCTTGATTTCGTGGGACACATTGCCCACAAACTCCTTGCGGTACATCTCGTTCTCTTTGAGGCGTGCAATCTCTTTCTGGTTTTGCTCTGCCCAGCGGTTGAGCTCGGCACTCACAGACCTTTCGGGGTGCACCTCCTGCTCCAACTCCTCGGCAATCTCGGCTGTGCGGATATCCCTGCCGAGCACAATGCGGTAGAGGGGCTTGATGCGCTGGATGAAAAAGCTTTTCATCGCCCACCTGCCACCAAAGAAGACTATCAGACCGCTACCTATGGCAAAGATAAGACCCCACAAAAGACCTCTATTGCCAAAGAAGTGACCAATGAGAAGCCCCATCGATACGCAGAGAATCGTGATGACTCCCACGATGAAGGCAGCTGAGTTTACGGTTTTGATTTTCATATAGGCTTATAGATTAGTGTTTTTCCATTCGAGTGACGCCTTGATGGTGTAGAGGCGGACAATCTGCCTTCGCTCGATGCGAAGGGGTGCAACCCTCTGGTCACACGCCACAAGTTCAACGCTCTCCTCCATCACTTCCCCCACCTTGCGGAGCAATGACTTACCGCCGAGCACAAAGATGTAGAGCCCGCCGCTTACAATATCCCCACTTGCACACTCCTTGCAGAAGAGCATACTGCCCTGTTTAACTTCGGGCTCCATTGTGCGGAGGGTGTAGGGTGCTGCAAAGTCCGAGTCGCCACACCACACCATATTGCACCTGCCTGTTGGGAGGGTGGGGATTTTGCCGAGTGCCACCTCTGTGCAGTCTATTGTGTAGTATGGGATGGATGCCTCCTGTGGTCGCAACATCTCGCCCTCGCCTGCAAAGAGCCAACAGAAATCTATCTCGGGGTAGCGGTTACAGATGCGCTCGGCAATGGTGCGTGAGAGGTTGTGCTTACCCGCCTTTATCTGGTAGAGCGACTGGGGCGAGGAGAGTCCTATCTGCACAGCGAAGGAACTCGTGTTGAGTCCCGTCCAGCAGATAACTTTTTCGATACGCTCTTTGGCGGAAAGTTTAAGCATTGGATAGTGTTTTGTTTCACTTAGTTGAATAGCAAAACTACACATTTTTTGCGGTTTTCTCAAATAAAACCACGATATTTGTGGAATTGAAAGTTAGGCGAGTACATAGCGCCCGAATATGGCTCCGTAGTTTAATGGATAGAATATGGGATTCCGGTTCCCACGATAGCGGTTCGATTCCGCTCGGAGTCACGAGATAGAAACGCAGCAAAAAGGTATGGATTTCAAATTGGTAGCGGATTATAAGCCTACGGGAGATCAGCCCGAGGCTATTGAGGAGTTGGTGCGCTCGATTGAGGCGGGTCAGCCCCATAATACGCTATTGGGTGTTACGGGCTCGGGTAAGACCTTCACGATTGCCAATGTGGTCGAGAGGCTCAACCGCCCAACGCTCGTGCTGTCGCACAACAAGACCCTTGCGGCACAGCTTTACAGTGAGTTCAAGGCGTTCTTCCCCGAGAATGCTGTGGAGTATTTCGTCTCCTACTATGACTACTACCAGCCCGAGGCATACCTTCCTGCGAGCGATACCTATATCGAAAAAGACCTTGCAATCAACGACGAGATAGAGAAACTGCGACTCCGCACCACCTCCTCATTGCTCTCGGGCAGAAGGGATGTCATTGTGGTGTCGAGTGTGTCGTGCCTTTATGGTATCGGCAACCCTCAGGATTTCCACGCCAATAGTATTACAATAAAGGTGGGCGATGAGATACCCCAGCGCCGACTGCTCTACCGCCTTGTGGATGCGCTCTACACACGCACGGAGCGCTACTTGGAGCCCGCAACATTTAGGGTTAAGGGCGACACTATCGACATTATGCCCGCCCACTCGGAGAGCGATGCGTGGAGGATTTCGATGTTTGGCGACGAGATAGAGGCTCTGTGGCGCATAGACCCTGCAACGGGTGCGAGGATGGAGAGCGTGGAGGAGGTGAGCATCTTCCCTGCCAACCTCTTTGTGACCACCAAGGAGCGCACGGAGGAGGCTATCCGCCAGATACAGCTCGATCTGGGCAAACGCATTGAGGAGTTCGAGAAGGAGGGGCGTACCGTCGAGGCTCAGCGCATCAAACAGAGGGTGGAGTATGATGTGGAGATGATTAAGGAGCTCGGCTACTGCTCGGGCATCGAGAACTACTCACGATATATGGATGGGCGCAAGGAGGGCGAACGCCCCTTCTGCCTTATGGACTACTTCCCCGAGGACTTCTTGTTGGTGGTTGATGAGAGCCACGTGACGATACCACAAGTGAGGGCTATGTATGGCGGCGATAGGGCGAGGAAGCAAAACCTCGTAGAGTATGGCTTCCGCCTACCTGCGGCTGTGGATAACCGCCCCTTGAAGTTTGAGGAGTTTGAGGGCTTTGGCAATACGGTGCTCTATTGTAGTGCTACGCCTGCCGACTATGAGCTCGTGAAGAGCGAGGGTGCTGTTGTCGAACAGCTCGTAAGACCCACAGGTCTGCTCGACCCCGAGATTGAGGTTAGGGCTACGGAAAACCAGATAGACGACCTCTTGGAGGAGATACAGACAACCATTCATAAGGGTCAGAGGGCGCTTGTCACAACCCTTACGAAGAGGATGGCGGAGGAACTCTCCAAGTATTTCGACCGCATAGGTATTCGCAACCGCTATATACACTCCGATGTGGATACCTTCGACCGTGTGCAGATTCTCGAAGACTTGAAGGCGGGCTCGTTTGATGTGCTCATTGGTGTGAACTTACTGAGGGAGGGTCTTGACCTTCCAGAGGTGGCGCTTGTGGCAATCCTCGATGCCGACAAGGAGGGCTTCCTGCGTAGTGAGAGGGCTCTCACACAGACAGCAGGTAGGGCTGCACGAAATGTGGCAGGTAGGGTCATTATGTATGGCGACACGATAACCGACGCTATGCGTGCGACCATCAATGAGAGCCGACGCAGGCGTGAGAAACAGATGGCGTATAACGAGAAACACGGCATCACGCCCACACAGATTAAACGCTACGCTCGTACGACCATTTCGGGCTCTGCAAGCGATGGTGGCGAGGCATATCCTCTGGGGGGTGGTGTGCAGATGGCTGCCGACACGAAGGGTGCCTACTCTGCCGAGGAACGAGAGGTTGCCATCCGTGATGCTCGTCGTCGTATGGAGGAGGCGGCTAAGGCTTTGGACTTCTCACAAGCGGCTATGTGGCGTGATAGGATGTATGAGTTGCAAGGCAAGAAGTAGTTAGGGGTTGTTTTCCTTAAAGCCATTAAGGACCTTAATGCCCCTAAGGCATAGCAAAGTCCGCACTAAAAGTTTTTGGGCGACTTTTTACAAAAAGTCGCAAAAGAAAGGAATGAAGATACAAGAAAAAATAACGAAGGTCATAGACTTCTTTTATGTGAAGCCTTTGAGGAGGTTTGTACCGTTGCAGACTTTCAGGTATGCGATGTGTGGCGGTGCAAACTTGGTGCTCAACTGGCTTGTGTATGCTCTGCTCTATGATGTGGTGCTGGGCTTTGATTACCTCAATGTGGGTATTGGGTATGTGTCACGCCACATTGCAGCATTGGCTATCACTTTCCCCATAACGCTCATTACGGGCTACCTGCTCCAAAGTAGGATTTCGTTTGCGGGCTCGCCTCTTGGTGATAGGGTGAGTGGCGTGCGCTATCTCATCACAACCCTCGGCTCGTTGGCTATAAACTACGCCTGCCTGAAACTATTTGTGGAGGTGTGTGATGTGTATGCCCCTGTGGCACAGATTGTTACTTCGCTAATAACAATCATATATAGCTACCTATTGCAAAAGTTCTGGACTTTCAAGGGTGCATAAAAAAAGGACTTCCGAGATTGGAAGTCCTTTTTTTGTGTGCAGTATCTCTACTGACCCTATTTAGAATGGAAGGTCGTCGAGTGAGTCCTCCATTGCGGGCTGAATTGCGGGCTGTGTAGGAGCAACAGGAGCCGCAGGGGTAGGCTGGGGAGTGTAGGTCTGCGCTGCGCCATAGTTCTGGGGTGCGCCCTCTACGGGTGCTGCGCCGCCCTCACGCTTGCCGAGGAGCTTCATATCGTCTGCCTGAATCTCGGTGGAGTAGCGTTTGTTGCCTGCCTGATCTGTCCATTCACGGGTGCGGAGGCGACCCTCGATGTAGATTTGCGAGCCTTTGCGTACGAAACGATCTACGACATCTGCGAGGTTGCGCCACAGTGTGATGGTGTGCCACTCGGTGTGCTCGGTGGTCTGCTGGGTGTCACGGTTGAAATATCTCTCGGAGGTTGCAAGCCTCACACGGGCGGTCTTCACACCGCTTTCGAGGGTGCGTACTTCGGGGTCTGCGCCCACATTGCCAACAAGAATAACTTTATTTATCATAGTTGTAAGTCTGTTTTTATGGTTTAGAGTGTTTTCAGAAGTTCAGTGAAGAGCTTGGTCATATTCTTCTCTGCGAGTTTGCCATTCTCCTGCACCTCCTCGTGGGAGATGGAGGTGTTCTCCATTGTGTCGGTGATAATCGACACACCGAACACGGGGATATCCATATGGCGTGCAGCGATAACCTCGGGGGCGGTGGACATACCCACAGCGTCGCCACCAATGAGTTTCACCCACATATACTCCTTGGGGGTCTCGAAGGTAGGACCAGTGAGCGCCACATAGCAACCATACTGCAACTTGATACCCTCACGCTCGGCAATTTTCGTTGCACGCTCGATGAGTTCGGGGTTGTAAGCATCGTTCATTGCAGGGAAGCGGGGACCCAACTCGTCAATGTTGCGACCAATCAGGGGGTTGGGAATGAGGTTGATGTGGTCGTTGATGACCATCACATCGCCCACACGGAAGGTGGAGTTCATAGAGCCCGCAGCGTTGGACACAAAGAGAGTCTTGATGCCGAGAAACTTCATAACCCTCACGGGGAATACCACCTGCTGTGCGGTGTAACCCTCGTAGTAGTGGAACCTGCCCTGCATAGCCACAACCTTCTTGCCACCCAGCGAGCCCATAATGAGCCTACCGCTGTGACCCTCGACGGTCGATACGGGGAAGTTGGGAATCTCCGAGTAGGGGATGGAGTGCTCAATCTCGATTTTCTCTACAAGACCACCCAGACCAGTACCAAGAATAATGCCCACCTCGGGGGCGAAACCTGTGCGCTCGGTAATATACTGAGCCGCACCTTTTATGCTGTTAATCATAGTGTTGTATCGTTTGTTTGTAACTATTCTACATCCTTTCGAGCATACCCATAATGAGGGCGGTCATACGCTTTTCTGCCTTTGCGCCCTCCTCCTGAACCTCTTCGTGGGTCGATTTCTGACCGCTGAAAGCTGCGTTTGTGATGATGGAGATGCCAAAGACGGGCAGACCCATATGGCGTGCAGCGATAACCTCAGGAGTGGTGGACATACCCGCAGCGTCGCCACCGATAGCCTTGAAGTAACCATACTCCTTGGGGGTCTCGAAGGTGGGACCTGTGGTGCCCACATAGCAACCATATTGCAACTTGATACCCCTCTCGGCTGCCACCTCAGTAGCGATTGCGCCAAGTGCCTTGCTATAAGGTTCGCTCATATCGGGGAAGCGAGTGCCGAGCTCTGCGCAGTTCTTGCCGATGAGTACATTGGGGATGAGGTTGATGTGGTCGGTGATGACCATCAGGTCGCCCACACGGAACGACGAGTTGATGCCGCCACTTGCATTGGACACAAAGAGAGTCTTGATGCCGAGGAACTTCATAACCCTCACAGGGAATACCACCTGCTCGGGAGCATAGCCCTCGTAGTAGTGGAACCTGCCCTGCATTGCCACAACCTTCTTGCCACCGAGGGTGCCGAAGATGAGCCTTCCTGCGTGACCCTCAACGGTCGATACGGGGAAGTTGGGAATCTCATTGTAGGGAAGCGAGTGGGCAATCTCGATGTGGTTTACAAGACCACCCAGACCTGTGCCAAGAATAATGCCTACCTCGGGTTCAAAGTCAGTGCGCTCCTTGATGAACGCAACGGTAGATTTAATAGTGTTTATCATAGTTTTTTATTTTTGAGTTCGTGTTTCAATTTCTCGATGAACACCCCTGCGTCGCCATCTCGGAAGTTGAGCTCGATGGGTGACACGAAGAGCCTTCGTTGCAAATCCTCGGGGATGTGTTTGCGGGAGGTGAGCTTCACACCATCCTTCTCTGTGGTCACAACCACAACATCATCTCCCAGCGCCCTGATCTTCTCAGCAAGAGCCCTCACCTCCTTGACCCTATAAATGTGGTGGTCGCTGAACGATATTCTCTCCACAACATTCCACTCCTCGGCAAGCGAGTCGAAGAAGCGATTGGGATTGGCGATACCTGCCATAGCTACAACTTTACTGCCAGCAGGTATTCTCTCGGGTGCAACATCGGAAAAGATGGGCTTGGGTGCGCACTTCTTGACATCCGTGAAGAAGATGCTCTGGTAGGGCGAGGGTCGCAGCTCCTTCTTGGCAATATTCCTCTCAATGGGCGACATAGTTGGAGGAGTCTTGGTCACAAGTAAGAACTCTGCACGGTAGAGTTGCGAGGGGCTATCCCTCAGCGTACCTGCGGGGAGCATACGGTTATGATAGGGGGGTAGCGAGTAGTCCGAAAGGAGGATATTGACCTTTGGTGCGAGTGCTCGGTGCTGGAAGCCGTCATCCATAATGATAAGGTTTACCTCGGGGTGCTCCGCCAAAATGCGCCTCACGCCCTCTGTGCGCTTCTCACACACCACCACAACCGTGTCGGGAAACTTCCTTTTCATCTGCTTTGGCTCATCGCCCACCCTCAGGAACGAGTCGCCAACGCCCACCTCAATATAACCCTTCGTGCGCCTGCGGTAGCCCCTCGACAAGATAGCAATTTTATACTCTCCCGAGAGCCTACGCACCAGAAACTCCACAGCAGGGGTCTTACCCGTACCTCCCACGGCGAGGTTTCCGACACACACGATAGGCACATCGAAGTGTTCGCTACGCAGCACCTTCATATCGTAGAGCCAGTTGCGAAAACTAACCCCTGCGCCATAAAGCCCCGCTGCTATACTTTTTAGTACGCCCATAGTGTTTTTTGTTGTATGTTGTTTTTCTCGTTTATTCCTTCTATTCCTGTGCGCTACCACGCTTCATCTCCCAAATCATCGTGCGCAACATCTCGGGAGTACGACAGCTGACCACATAGCGTCTGCGGGTGGTGTGGATAACCACACATCCCCTCCTACGGGTGGCATAGACCCTATAAAATCGCCACCTCTTCAAATCCAGATACCTGCCATAGTAGCCCCACAAGCCATACACGCCGATGAGTGGCAACTTCCCCTTGAAGCCCCCCTCACTTACAACCTCCACATCGACAATCGAGCGCAGAGGTATGTAGGTCACATCGACAATCGAGCGCAACTCCAACTCCTCCTCGGAGAGCAATATGCGCCAGGGTACAGAGAGCATACAGAGTGCCAAGAGCACCACACCCGCAGTTGTCACCCACGCAGCAAGGTAGTAGGCATCGCCCGCCGTGAGAAACAACCACACACACACGCCACCAAAGACAACCAATGTTATCATCGACAGCCACCAAGTGCACTTGTCAAAACCTCCATATCTGAATTTTAGTTTCATTCCTTTCTTGTTACGACCTTTGGTCGAGTGTTCTCTTTTGCGACTTTTTGTAAAAAGCCTCACCAAAAACTTTTGTTGCAGACTTTGCTAAGCCTTAGGGGCATTAAGGGCTCTAAGGTCCTTAATGGCTTTAAGGAAAAACACCCCCTAATGCTTCATTGCCCTTTCTGCAAAGTCGAGGTCTTCGGGGGTGGTAATCTTGATGTTGCCCCTCTCGCCCTCATAGAAGTGTAGTGTTGCTCCCATCATCTCCACAACTGAGGCGTCGTCCGTAAAGCGCTCGTCAAACGCCACGCTATATGCCTCCCGGAGCATTGCCGAGTCGAAAATTTGGGGGGTCTGCACCGCCCTCAGCAGCGAACGGTCGATAATCTCCAATCGTCCCTCTCGCAGAACCCTGAACGAGTCCACTGCCGCCACCGTGGGGATTGCCGAGCCGTGCGTACTTGCACACTCCACACCCCTTGCAATCATCTCGTTCGAGAGCAGTGGTCGTACGCCATCGTGTACGGCTATCAGGTCGCAATCTCCCAGCGCCTCAATGCCATTCTTCACGGAGTGGAAGCGTGTGGCGCCACCGTCGCACACCTTATGTGTACCCTCCAAGTGGCACTCCTTCACAATCTGCGCCCAGCGCTCCCTCTGCTCGCTCGGTAGCACCACGACAACCTCGCTTGCATAGGGTAAAAACTTACGGAGCGTAACAGCAAGGATTGCCTCCCCGCCGATGCGCAAAAATTGCTTGGGAACATCCGCACCCATACGAGTGCCGCTTCCCCCAGCAACAATCACTACTCCCAGCGCCTTCATATAACTTTTAGTTTTCAATTTTTCCCAGCGCCTTATACATTGCGCTACTCTCGATGCGCATCCTCAGCGAATCCTCGGCAGTGAGTGTCACTGCGGGGCGTGCCGAGGGGTAGAGGTCGTAGTAATTGAGCTTTGCCGACTCTGCAACTTCGCCCTCCAACTCAGCCATAATCTTCTCCCTGATGCTCTCAAAGGCGCTCATATTTGCCTTCTTGATAGGTTCCACTGCGGTCGAGGGAATCTTCAAGGGGTCGATAGCCTTGCCGTTCTTATAGACACGGAAGTCGAGGTGGGGACCAGTTGAGGTGCCAGTATTACCCACATAGCAGATGGTTTGACCCTGCGACACACGGGTGCCCACAGTTATGCCCTTTGCATATTTGCTCAGGTGCAGGTAGGAACTTGTGTAGCCGTTGGTGTGCTTCAATTTGAGCACATTGCCACCGCCCTTGCTATCCCAATACCTTGCAGTAACCGTACCGTCGGCAATAGCCACAACGGGCGTGCCTGTGGGTGCTGCATAATCCACACCGAGGTGGGGACGACGCACCTTATAGACGGGGTGGAGGCGGTTGGGGTTGAACTTCGAGCTGATGCGAGTGAACTTCAAGGGGGCTTTGAGGAACTGCTTGCGCATACTTCCGCCCTTCTCATCCCAGTAGCTCAGTTTGCCTCCCTGCTCGAAGGGGATGGCGTAGTAGGTCTTGCCTGCGTGGTTGAACTTCGAGCCCCACACAGTGCCTACGCCTACGCACTTATCGTCGATATATCTCTCATCAAAAACCACCGTGAAGGTGTCGCCCTCGTGGAGCGCAAAGAAATCCACGCTCCAACCATAGATATCCTCCATCTTGATGGCGAGTTCGCCAGGGATGTCCTGTGCCACGAGGCAGTTCCAAAGTGAGCTCTCAATCGAGGCGGTAACCTTACGCCTTACGAGCCTCTCCTCCTTCTGCTCGGTGTGGATTGCCAAGCTGTCACCAATGAGTGATACGAAGAGCATATCTCGGGTGCTGAACTCATAAACGAGGTGATTGAGGTGCAGACCGAGCGAGTCACGCTGTGCGAAGATTGTCCACTCGTCGCCCACCTTCATCTTGCCGAAATTGTAGTGCTTCTTGGCACCCTGATAGATGCGGTTGATATTTGCCTGCGAGGTATATCCATCAAGGAGGTGGGAGAGGGTTTGACCGCCGCCCACCTCGCCGTGAATAACCTCATATTTGCTCACATCGAAACCATAAAGCAACTCCACCTCGGGCTCCTTTGCTCCACCTTTTGCCGAGTGAGGATGCCCCGAGGAGCATTTCACGCAGAACATTGTGATGATGACGATGAGCGAAATGAGGATTGATGGCACCTCCCAGCGCACAAAATAATTGCCGATATAGAATCCCTTCATAGTTTCTTCGTGTGAGTCTGTCTGTGTTTAGTCTGTTCTTTGTGTGTCTGCCGAGCAGATTAGTTGAGAGTGGGAAGGTTGGAGTAGTTCTCCGAGTAGTAGAGCATCTGCTCAACATAACTCATAGGATACTCAATCTTCACATCCACAACTTTGCCACCCTCCTCTACGAGTGTGTAGATGGGGTTGATGAAGCCCGAGTAGGGTTTGATGCCGAGGGTTGCGTAGCGCTCCAATACCTCTTTGTGCAACTCGGGGTCGATTTTCACTGCATATTTCTCCACGAGAGCCTTACCAGCCTCGAAGTCGCCCTCCGATTTGATGCGCTGAATCTCATAGAGCATCTCGCCAAAGAGCTCACGCAGGCGCTCAAAGTCGTTCACAACAACATAGGTCTTGCCGTCCTGTTTAACCCACTCGATAACATTCTCCTCTTTGCCTTTCTCGTAGCACCACTCTGCAATGAGCTTGCGGTTCTGCATATGGCTTTCGACAACATCCTTGCCGAGCTCGATGCGGGAGAACTGAGTCATAATACCGTTCATAATGTATTTTGCATACTCTGCCTTTGCAGCGTCAAACGAGGGAACAAGACCGAGCTCCACCATCTTCTGGTCGCCCAAATAGTAAAGACCGAAGAGGTCGGCACGAGTCTCTTCGAGGGTCGAGGTGTACTTGCCGAGCTCGCCACCCTTAACATTGGGAGCCAACTGACCTGAGCCGTGACCCAAGCACTCGTGGATGTCGGTGTGGAGGTTGTCGCTGAGGGTGCCATATTTTGCGAGCCTCTCGCGATCCTCCTTACGGAGCATAAACTCCTCGTTGAAACCGCTACCTGCGCTCTCTGCGTATGCCTCGGTGATATTGTCAATGGTTACCGACTTCGAGCCGTGCTCCTTGCGAATCCAGTCTGCATTGGGGAGGTTGATACCAATGGGGGTTGCGGGGTATGCGTCGCCTGCGAGGGTTGCAGCAGTGATAACCTTTGCCGAAACGCCCTTAACCTCGGGTTTGCGGAATGCGGGGTTGATGGGGGCGTGGTCCTCAAACCACTGTGCATTGGCACTGATAAGCTCGGTGCGGCGTGATGCTTCGAGGCTCTTGAAATTCACAATACTCTCCCAAGCACCCTTACGACCGAGGGGGTCGCCGTAGTCCTCAGTGAAGCCATTGACGAAATCCACGCGACTCTCGGTGTCTTTGGTCCAAGCGATGTTGAACTCATCGAAGAGGCGCAAGTCACCCTTCTGATAGTATTCTACGAGTTTGAGAATGGTGCTCTTCTGGGGCTCCTCTGCAACCTCAGCAGCCTTGCTGAGCCAGTAGCAAATCTGCTCCAAGGCATTGTTATACATACCACCCACTTTGTAGGTCTGCTCATAGATTTTACCATCTTTCTTCACGAGTTTGCTGTTCAGACCATAGGAGATGGGGCGGGGGTCGTTCTTAGCAGCCATACCTGCATAGAATGCCTCAGCCTCTTTCTGGGTCAAGCCCTCGTAGTAGTTCATCGACGATGCTTCGAGAACATCCTCCACACCTGCCTGTACAAGGCGAGAGGGGTAGAGCTCGGGGTTGAAGATGATAGGTACAATAGTGTCCAAAAGGAGCACCTTCGAGCCAAAAGCCTCAATGGGGAAGCGCTCGGTATTGCTATTTGCAACGAGTTCGCCCATAAAGTAGTCACGAGTAAACTCGGGAGTGAATTTATCGTTGCCGTAGTGGTGGTGGATGCCATTTGCAAACCACACCTTCTTCAAATACTTCTCAAACTTAGCCCACTCTTCGCACTCACGATCGCCCTTGTAGGTTGTGTAGATTGCTTCGAGGGTGCGACGGATTGCGAGGTTGTATTTGAAGTTCTGGTCCCACATAATATCCCTACCCCAGAGCGCAGCCTGGTTGAGATAGTAGATGAGCTCTTTCTGTTGGAGGGGGAGCTCCTCAAAACCGTGTACTTTGTAACGGAGCACCTTGATGTCATCGAAGGAGTCGATTTGCCATTGGAAATTGTCGCTCTTGTTGCACGACGAGAAAGAAATAGCCATAGCCATAATTGACGCAAAAAGCGTGAAACGGGTTAATTTTTTCATTGAGATTTGGTTTTGTGTGTCTATTTGGGACAAATATAGCAATTTGTTTTGGATTTCTATATGAAATATAGAAGAGAAGTGAAAAATGCACTCCGAGAGGAGGGAGATGAGAAAAAAATGAGCCTCCGAGCGCCAACTTTCAAATTTATTTGTACCTTTGTGAGTTGGAAAGGGTGCGCAGATGTGCCCCGACCATCAAAAACAAGAAGTTGAACTAATGGCAAAAAAGGAAATGGATGATGTCCCTGTCAGTAAAATTTGCAGCCCCTGCGACTCTCAGCGCAGTGCCATTGGTCTATGGCTTGCGCTCGGCTAAGAATCTTGCTGTCGAGATCGCACTACTCCCACAGGATGAAATAGCTCTCGCTCTCAGCGAGGGTCGTGTGGATGTCGCACTCCTCTCCTCGGAGGTGGCACACTCCGTTGTTGGCACAAAAATCGTGACCGACTTCTGTGTTGCACCTGCCGATAAGAGTGGCTCAATGAGCCTCTCGGAAGAGTGGGGTACCTCGCCCGAAGCACCCGTTTGTGGTGTGGTTATCGCTCGTGAGGGTGTTGATTTGGATACTCTCGACGAGATTGAGCGTGCCCTCACCGACGGAGTGGAGCGCATCTATGAGGCACTGCTCTCGCAGGCAGAGTGCCCCAAGGTTGAGGATTACACATACCTCACAACAACTGTTGACTATCTGTTTGACGCTAAAAAACATACGGCATTGGAGGCTTATTGGAAAAAACTCAAAAAAGCGACCTCCCACGCCAACCCTGGCTGACTGAAATAAGGAGCCGCAGGGGGTGTAAGACACTCGGCTGACGGCCGTCCATTCGGACAATTTAAGGAAAACACGAACACCTCGAAATCCGAACAGCCAAACAAATGATTACAATTTACCTCAAACAATACAACAAAATAGTCCGTGAAGCCGACATCAAGCTCTTTGATGAACTCGGCTACGACGACATTTTGTGGATCGACCTCCTCTCGCCCACCATTCAGGAGCGCAAGGCGGTGGAGAATTTTATGGAACTCAACCTTCTGACAAGGCAACAGATAGAGGAGATTGAGTCCACCTCTAAATACTCGGAAACCGAGAATGCTATTTTCTCAAACACAAACTTCTTTGTTCCCTCTGCCGACGGCTTTTCGGTTGAGCCAGTGTCGTTTATCGTGAGTGAGGGTGTGCTCATCACAACTCGTAATGCCGAGTTCCGCACCTTCAACGAGGCGGCAAAGAGGTTGCAGATGAATGCCCGTGCATACAACACCGGTTACCACTTGCTTATCTCCATCTTGGAGGTGAGGATTGATGCCGACGCCGACCTTGTGGAGAATGTTGCAAAGCAGATTGCCCAACTCAGCAAGGAGATTTCGGTGGATGGTGAGGTCGATAAACGAGATATCACACGCATCAACAGTTTGCAGGAGCAGACAATGTTGATTCGTGAGAACATCTTTGACCGCCAGCGCATCCTCTCGGGTATTCAGCGAAGTGAGCGCTTCCCCAACGATATCTATCCTCGCTTGCAACTGATGATGCGAGATGTCAATTCACTGATTTCGCACGCCGATTTCAGTTTTGAGCGTCTGGACTACTTGCAGGATACGGCACTGGGTCTTATTACCATTGAGCAGAACAACTCGTCGAAGATTTTGGCGCTTGCTTCGGTGGTCTTCCTCCCCGCAACTTTGGTGGCGAGTATCTATGGTATGAACTTCAAAAAGATGCCCTTCCTCGACTGGGATGGTGGCTTCTTCATTGCGATGCTTTTGATTGTCGCTTTGGCGGGTGGAACATACCTTATTTTCAAGCGAATTAAGTAGTAATTTTTATCCCCAAAATAAAAGGTCTAAACCGCAGAGGTTTAGACCTTTAATGTTTTCAAAATGTACCTTATTTTTTGCTCTAAATTTAGAACAAATATGCAGTGCCGATTTGGAACACAGAGTTGCGGTTGTCGGGCACCGAAATGTGGTAATTATCGTTCAGAGTGGTAGAGATTCCGTTGTGAGTCTGGGTGATGCCGAGGGTGTAGCGCACCTCTATCGCAAGGTCGCTCCAAAGGAACCATTGAGCGCCGAGGCTCACGCCTAAATCGTAGGGGTGGAACGACTCGCTGGGCAGCCATTCGCTACCGGTTACAAATCCATCGTCGGAAATTGAGGGTGCGGTGTACTCCGCCTTGCCCAAGAGAAACATACCAAGTTGTACGCCAGCCGAAAAGCGCACAACTTGACTATTGCCGAGCGAGAATTGGTAGTGTCCGAGCAAGGGGATGTTGAGGTAGGTGTATTGGTAGTTGATTGCTACATCGTCGTTATTGGGCATACAATAAGCGCCCTGCTCTGCGAGGGTGAAATCGACGCCAAAACCCCAATTGTCGTTGAAAAAATAGTTGCCGACAATACCAACATACAACTCTGCAAGGGGGAGTGTGTTGTCGATACCTATGAGCGACGAAAACGATATACCATCTCTAAAACCCCACTCAAAGTTTTGAGCCATAGCCTTTTGTGTGGGCACAAAGAGTGTGCACACGGCTGCAACGATTATTGCAAAAAATCTTTTCTTCATTTGTTTTTGTTTTTTGGTCTTCCAAAGATACGAAATTCTTTTGCGACTTTTAGAAAGTGCATACATTTTTTTGTCAAGGCGGTGTGGTCGCCACCGTAGCACACAAAAAAAGGTCTGCACGATGGCAGACCTTTGTGTGTGGTTATTGAACCGGTTATCTCTTAGAACTCATAGAAAACGCCAACCTGGATGACGCTCTGTTTGCCCCACGCCTCGCTGAGCACCTCGCCATCTTCGGAGGTGACTGCGGGGAAGAGGTTTGAGAGTCCGAGGTTGTAGCGTGCGTCGATACCCAAATTGGGGGTCAGTTTGTATTGCGCACCCATAACGAGCGAGAAATCTACGCTATTGTAGTTCTCCAAGGCACTCTCGCTAACCTCCACTTTGTCGGGAGTGAGACTGTTGGTGCTGGATTCCTTCTGGGTCATACCCATTGCAAAGCCAATCTGGGGACCTACATAGGCTGCGAGGTTTGCAAAGTGAGCCTTTGCCAAGATGGGCATAGTGATGTAGTTGGTGCTCCAAGTGTAGTCGGTGTTGGCGCTTGCGCTACCCAAAAGGGTGTTGGTGCTCCAAGTGGAGTTTGCATTGACGCCCTGCATCGAGAAGTTTACCTCCATCTGGACACCAAAGAGGGGCATAAGTTTGTACTCAGCCCAGATGCCAACATTGGCGCCGAGCTTCATTGCTTGGGTTGTGGTGATCTTACTGGCGTCGCCATAGTCGTGGTCGAGCACGCCGAGATGTGTGTCTACACCGCTGATATTGGCGATGTTGCCGCCAAGTTTCACACCATAATTAAGCTGTGAGAAAGCACCAGTTGCTACAACCAGCGCCATCAAGGTTACAAACAGTTTTTTCATCTCTTTTGTTTTTAGTTTGTGGTTTTGTTTTTAGTTTGTGGTTATTTCCTCTCAAAGTTACAACTTTTTTTATTGAAACGATAAAATTGCGACAAAATTGTCCTCTCTTTTCTCTTTGTTATACAAAAAGGTCTGCCCCTCTTTTGAGGGCAGACCTTTTCTATAAATAGGTATAAAACAACTATCGAAGTGGTTTGATATCCTTGATGCGGAGCTGTGGTGTGGTGGTGCCACGATAGTGGTTTTCCACGATAGAGTAGCAGACATCAATGGGTCGTCCGTTGCGAATCCACTCATAGTGGGTGGGCTGCTGGAAGGCGATAGCACCAATAGTCGTATTGGGCTTCTGGCGCTGCGTGAGGTCCATTTTGAGATGTTCCTGCTCGGCACCCACAAGTTTGGCGTCGCCACGATTGCTCACACCCTTAGTCATAAAGACGGGCGCAGTGTTGCCGGGTCCGAAGGGTTGGAAGCGGGAGAGCACAGCCCTGAACGAAGGGGTAATATCGCTGAACAAAAGTTCCGAATCCACATCCACCTGAGGCACGAGCAATGCAGGGTCGATGTGCTCCTCCACATAGGCGTGGAAGCGACGAGTGAACTCCTCGACATTCTCGGGCTTCATCGTAAGACCTGCGGCATACATATGACCACCGAAGTTCTCCAACAAATCCGAGCACGACTCCACTGCTTGGTAGAGGTCGAAGCCCGCAACCGAACGAGCCGAACCCGTTGCGAAGTTGTTGCTCATAGTGAGCACAACGGTGGGTTTGTAGTATGTTTCAATAAGCCTCGATGCGACGATACCCACGATACCTTTCATCCACTTGGGATTGTAGATGACGATACTCTTGTGGCTCTTCATCTCCTCACTACCCTCGATGATGTCGTGTGCCTCTTGGGTAACATTCCTATCAATGCTCTTGCGGCTTTGGTTGAACTCGTCGATGATGTCGCCACACTTCTTAGCCTCCGTCTCATCCCTCTCGATGAGCATCTCCACAGCCTTGTGACCGCCCGAAGGTGCAGCATCGGGATCGGCAGGATCAACCCTCATTCTACCTGCGGCATTGATGCGGGGACCAATCTTAAAGACGATGTCGTCGATGGTGATAAGGTGTTTGTCCAGACCACAGATGTTGATGATGGAGTGCAGACCTTTGCGGGGTGCATCGTTGAGGCGACGCAGACCATAGTAAGCAAGGATGCGGTTTTCGCCCGTCAGGGGCACGATATCCGCAGCGGTGCTGACCACAACCAAGTCGAGGAGCTTCTCTACCTCGCTGAAAGGAATACCCTTCTTCTGGGCATAACCCTGCACGAGTTTGAAGCCCACACCGCAACCCGAGAGTTCATCGAAGGGGTAGTGGCAATCCTCCCTCTTGGGGTCGAGGACCGCTACCGCCTGAGGAATCTCATCGCCTGGAAGGTGGTGGTCACAAATGATGAAATCAATCCCTTTTGTCTTGGCATAGGCAACCTTTTCAACGGCTTTGATACCGCAATCGAGTGCGATAACAAGGCTCACACCTTTCCTCTCGGCATAGTCGATACTCGATATCGACACGCCATACCCTTCCGTATAACGGTCGGGGATGTAGAATGTGAGGTTTTGGTGTCCTCTGCTGCGCAAGAAGGTATAGACCAATGCGACAGCTGTACAACCATCCACATCGTAGTCGCCATAAACCATAATTTTCTCACCGTTTAGGACAGCTTTGTCGATGCGCTCCACCGCCTTGTCCATATCCTTCATCAGGAAGGGGTCGTGCAAGTCGGAGAGCTTGGGGTTGAAGAACCTTGTAGCCTCGTTGTAAGTTTCTATGCCTCGTTGTACAAGTAAGTTGGCAAGCACAGGGGGGATGTTGAGTTGCGAGGAGAGGTTTGCCACCTTCTCGCTCTCGCCCTGTGGCTTGATTACCCAACGCTTATCAATTGGCATAATCTTTTAGTATTTATTTTATTAGCATTTAATTCTCTTGCCAAATACACCAGGAGGCGTGCCTTGACCTCCTCGGTGTCTATCTTGCGACCGAGCTCCCTCTCCATTGAGGTTGCTGTTCGGTCGGTGAAACCACAGGGGTTGATGTAGTCAAAGTACTTCAACTCCGTGTTTACATTCAGTGCAAAGCCGTGCATCGTAACCCAACGGGATGCCTTCACGCCCACAGCGCAAATCTTCCTCATTTGGCGACCACTCTCCACAATCCATACGCCCGAAGCACCCTCAACCCTCTGGCAAGTGATGCCCCACTCCGCCATCGTGGCAATAACCGCACCCTCAATGGCGTCAATATATGCCTTCAAGCCAATCTCAAACTGGCTCAAATCCAAGATGGGGTAGCCGACAATTTGTCCGTGACCGTGGAAGGTTATGTCGCCCCCTCGGTCGATGTGGAAAAACTCCGCACCAATACTCTTTAAGAACTCCTCGGCAACAAGCAGGTTGCTATCCTTGCCACTCTTGCCAAGCGTATAGACAGGGTTGTGCTCCACGAGCAAAACGGTGTGCTCGGGCTCCTCGCCTGCCACTTTTTGTGCGAGGGCTCTCTCGAAGAGTCGATGTTGCAACTCCCAGCACTCGGCAAACCCCATAGTGCCTACATCCACAACATTCAACTCCCTTGCCATCTTCCTGCACCCTCTTTGTTTCTACTCCTCGTGCTCCACTCTACACGCCTCCACGGCACGGTCTGCCAAGTAGGAGGAGCGCACAAGGGGCGCACTTGCTACATATTTGAAACCCATCGCCAGAGCCTCCTCTTTGAGTTTGTCGAACTCCTCGGGGGTTACATACCTATCCACAGGATAGTGTTTTGCCGTAGGGCGGAGATATTGACCGAGTGTTACAATCTCCACGCCAACACTCCTCAAGTCCCTCAGCGCCTCCAATATCTCCTCGTGTGTCTCGCCCAAGCCGACCATCAGACCACTCTTGGTGGGGATGCCACTCTCGGACATTATGCGGAGTGCTTCGAGAGAGGTGCGATACTTCGCCCTCGAACGCACCAGAGGAGTTATGCGCTCCACTGTTTCGAGGTTGTGACCCACAATGTGGGGTCGGGTGGCAAGCGCCACCTCAATGAGTTCCCTCTTGCCGTCGAAGTCGGGCAGGAGAACTTCTACTGTTGTTGTTGGATTGATAGTCTTGATTGCCCCCACAACCTTCTGCCAATGGTCTGCGCCCGCATCTGCGAGGTCGTCACGATCCACAGAGGTGATGACAGCGTGTCGAAGTCCCATCAGGCGGATGGACTCGGCAACCCTCTCGGGTTCATTTGGCTCAATAGGTAGCGGCTTACCTGTGGGTGTTGCGCAGAACTTACAACCTCTGGTGCAGATGTTGCCCAAAATCATAAAGGTTGCCGTCTTGCGACTCCAACACTCGGCTTTGTTTGGACACTTGCCACTGCTGCAAATCGTGTGCAGACCGTGACGCTCAACAATGTGAGCAACCTCTGCAAAGCCCTCTCCGTCGTGGAGCTTGATTTTCAACCACTCAGGTTTAATTTGTCGCGTTACCTTGTCATTCAGGGTAGGCATTAAAAATTACTATTTTTCCAATTAGCGCAAAAGTACGCATAAGAATTGGATTTTCAAAATCCAAGAGCCACAGAAATAGCTTTTGCCTCAAATTGACAGCGATACTATGTATCGCCCCGATATTTTAGGTATTAAAAAGATACCCAACAACAAAAACTCTCTCCTAAGTTAGGAGAGGGTGCCCCACGGGCGGGAGAGGTTTGTCAAAAGAGCAGAAATGACCGAACAGAGCACTCCCAACCCTCACGGGTATTAAAAAAACACCCGTTGCTGAGTAGGGGGTAGGGGGTGTTGCTGGGGGATGAAAAAAGCGGTCGCAGAAGTGCGACCGCTTTTTCAAATATCAAATGTTCAATTTACTCCGCATATGCGTGGCGGTAGCCCTGAACATCGTTCCAGTGACCACGAGTGAAGTCGGGAATCTCCACAGGAGCATTGCCGTTCTCAATAGAGATGCGGGTGAGCTCTGCGAGGCAGCACCACTCAGCCAAGTCATAGACATCCATATCGAGGGGCAGACCGTTCTGCAAGCAGTAGATAAGCCTCCAATCCATAATGAAGTCCATACCGCCGTGACCGCCAACCTCTTTTGCCCTCTTCTCCAACTCACGGTGGATGGGGTGTTTGTACTGCTCAACGAGTGCCTCGTGTACCTTTGCGGGCACTGCACCGTGTGCGTTGAGGTCTTCGTGGTTAATCTTGCCACCCTCCTCAATCTGAGTGGGACGCAAGCAGAACTGCTCGATGGGGTATTTGTTTGCAAAACCGTCGGTACCGGTGAGCTGATACATACGGCTGTAAGGACGGGGAGTCATCACATTGTGCTGGATGTGGATAGTCTTACCCTTCTCAGTCTGGATGAGAGTGAGGGTGTGGTCGCCATTCTGGAACTCGATATCCTTGTTGGTCACGCCCACCTTCTCGGCAATCTTCTTGCCATTGAAGGGTTTGGTATCCATCGACACGAGGGTCTTCATCCTATCGCCTCGGTGGATGTTAAGCACCTGAGTCACAGGACCAATGCCGTGTGTGGGATATACATCGCCTCGGTGCTCATTGTTGTAGTTGAGGCGCCAGTTGTTGTAGTACTCGCTCCAATAGTCTTCGAGGTTGTGGATGTAGGAGCCCTCCACGTGGATGACCTCACCGAAAAGACCCTGCTGTGCCATATTAAGGGCGGTCATCTCGAAGAAGTCATACACACAGTTTTCGAGCTGCATACAGTGTTTGCGGGTGCGCTCGGAGGTGTTGATGAGCGCCCAAATCTCATCGAGGGTCATAGCCGCAGGCACCTCGATGGCAACGTGTTTGCCGTGCTCCATTGCATAGACACCAATGTTGGCGTGGTTGTTCCAGTCGGTAACAACATATACGAGGTCGATGTCATCCCTCTGGCAGAGCTCCTTCCAAGCCTCCTCGGAGGTGTGATAAGCGGCAGCCTCGGGGCGACCAGCCTTGCGCAAGATTGTCTGACCCTCCTCAACCCTCTCGGGTACCAAGTCGCAGAGTGCAACAATCTCAACACCAGGGATGTTGATGAGGCGTACAACAGCACCATCACCCCTCATACCAAGACCGATGACACCAATTCGTACGGTCTCAATTTTGGGTGCAGTGAGTCCCACAACATGCTCCTGACCTGCGGGGCGCTTGGGGGTCTCAATCTTGATAGGTTCGTTGGTGTTGCAGCAACCTGCAAGGCAGAGCATTGCAACGCCAATAATCAGCGTGGAAATTCTTTTCATCATAATCCAATCTTTTAGAAGTTATAAATTTATTTTCGTCTTATTTGCTATCTCTCAATGGTACAAATATATAAAATTTTTGTCAAGTGCAAGAATCCACACTCCAAAGTGGGGTTTTTTGTGGATGAATGATAGAAAATAGAGGACACCCCTTTGGGGTGGTTGTGGTGTCAAATAGAGGAGTGGCTCCCCTTTTGCGTGAAGCAAACTGTGGAACCACTCTCTGAAATTCGGTGCAAAAGAGCACCTGTTATGTGAGTTTCTACTCGTCTTTCTCCTCTTCCTGATAAGCTTTGAGCAGTTTCTCCTGAACATCGGAGGGTACCTGCTCGTAGGAAGCAAACTCCATAGTGTAGGATGCACGACCGAGGGTCAATGCGCTGAGGGTTGTCGAGTAGCGGTAGAGCTCTGCCAGAGGCACCTTAGCGGAGAGGCGGCTGTATGAGCCCTCGGCATTCATACCCATAATCTGAGCACGACGACCGTTGAGGTCACTCATAATGTCACCCATATTGTCGCTGGGTACCAAAATCTCTACATCATATACGGGCTCCAAAATCTTGGGACCAGCGTTGCGGAACGCCTCTTTGAATGCGTTGCGAGCAGCCAATACGAACGAAATCTCATTGGAATCTACGGGGTGCATCTTACCATCGTAGATAACTACACGGATGTCACGAGCGTAGGAACCAGTGAGGGGACCCTCGTTGAGTTTATCTTTGATACCCTTCAAGATTGCGGGCATAAAGCGTGCGTCGATAGCGCCACCAACGATTGCGTTGTAGTAGATGAGCTTGCCACCCCAATCGAGATCGTACTCCTCTTTACCCTTGATGTTCACGAGAAGCTCACGACCATCAACTTTATATTTGCTGGGCTCGGGCATACCCTCATAGTAGGGCTCTACAACCATATGTACCTCGCCGAACTGACCCGAACCACCCGACTGTTTGCGGTGGCGATAGTTTGCAGCAGCCACCTTGGTAATAGTCTCACGGTAGGGGATGCGGGGAGCAAGGAACTCAACTTCGATTTTGTTCTTGTGGAGGTAGGTTTTGAGCAAGTTGATGTGGGTCTCACCCTGGCACTGTACGATGGTCTGTTTCAACTCTTTGGAGTACTCCACCTTGTAGGTCAAATCTTCCTGTTTGAGGCGGTTGAGAAGCTCGCCAAGTTTCTCCTCGTTGTTCTGGTCGAGAGCACGAACGGCTGCACGATAGCGAGGTGCGGGGAATTTGATTTTGGAGATCTCGGCACACTCACCAACACCGAGGGTGTCGTTTGCTTTGGTGCCTTTGAGTTTCACGGTGCAACCGATCTCACCTGCTACCAACTCGGTAACTTTCTCACGCTTCTTACCTGCAACTGCGAAGATCTGCGATACCTTCTCTTTGTTGCCGTTGCGACGGTTGGTAAGCTCCATACCTTCGGTAAGTTTACCGGTAACTACACGGAAGTAGCTAACCTCGCCCACGTGCTGCTCAACAGCGTTGCGGAAGATGAAGATCGAGGTGGGAGCCTCCGAGTCACATTTAACCTCGTTGCCATCCACATCGGTGAGTACATTTGCGTGTTTGGGATCGGGAAGTACATTGATGATGAACTCCATTACTCGTTTCAAGCCAAAGCTCTTCTTTGCCGAGCAGCAGAAGATGGGCATAAAGTCACGACCTGCAACACCATCCCTCAAACCCTGACGAATCTCATCGGGCGAAAGGTCGTTGGTGTCGAAGAACTTAACCATCAGAGCCTCATCGTTGATAGCAGCAGCCTCCAAAAGTTCGTTGTGGTAGTCCATAGCACGATCCATCTCCGAAGCGGGGATTTCGAGCTCCTCCTGATTGCCGTTGTCGTCTTTCGCTTTGTACATCTTCATTGTGAGAACATCAATGATAGCGTCGAAGCCAACACCGGGATTAACGGGATACTGAACAACTACGGGTTTGATGGGCGAGCCAGCCATAATCGAATCGATGGCTTTGTCCCAAGTGGTACCCTCTTTGTCGAGCTGGTTTACGATACCAACAACGGGCATCTTTGCCTGCGCAGCGTAGCGGCTGTGAATCTCGCTACCTACATCAAAACCATTGTGACCGTTGATTACAAGAGCAGCGAGGTCGCAAACTTTGTATGCGGTGAAGACACCACCACAAAGGTCATCCACACCGGGAGTGTCGATGAAGTTGAATTTGTGGTTCTGGAACTCGGTGTAGATAACAGAGGGGAAGATACTACGACCCTGCTCCTGCTCTACTTCGGAGTTGTCCGAGAGGGTGTTACCAGCCTCTACGGTACCTTTACGATCGATAAGTTTGCTTTCAAAAGCGAATGCTTCGGCAAGAGTGGTCTTGCCGCTACCCGTGCCGCCAACGATAGCTACATTGCGGAGGTTTTGAGTTTGATAAGTTTTCATTTTTGTTATTGTTTAGTTATGTTAGTTTCGGTTGTGCTCAACATTTGAGCCCTTAAAGGTATAAAAAAAAATTCAAACTCCTACACCAAATATGCGATTTCCAAATGTTTTTGCTATCTTTGCTATCGAGATGGTAGAATTTTTAGAGAAAATAGAGAGGCTCAAAGGGCTTCTCGGTGGCGAGAATAAGCGTGTGGCAATCGTCACACACACCAATCCTGATGGCGATGCTATCGGCTCGTCGCTTGCGTGGGCAAAGATTGTTGGCAGCCTCGGACACGAGGTGTCGGTGTTGGTGCCCAATAGGTATCCTTCGTTCCTCGATTGGATGTCGGGCATTGAGAGTGTTATCATCGCAAAGGAGAGCCCCGAGCTCGCTGTGGAGAAAATCAACTCTGCGGATTTGATTTTCGTGATGGATCTGAACAAGATAGACCGCCTCGATGCGATGAGTGAGCACCTGCTCGCCTCATCTGCACCCCGTGTGCTTATCGACCACCACCTGATGCCCCCCGATGACTACGACCTGCAATTCTCCTACCCACAGGATTGTTCAACCGCCTATGTGACCTATAAAATTATAGAGGCTGTGGCTGGCGTGGATGCTATCTCGGTGGAGATGGCGGAGAATCTCTATGCGGGTATTATGACCGATACGGGCAACTTTGCATTCAGCTACATCACTCCCGAGTTGATGCGTGCTGTGGCGGGATTGTTGGAGCGTGGCTTGGAGATTCCCAAGGTCTATAATGCTGTCTATAACTCCTATTCGGCATCCCGAGTGAAGCTTTTGGGCTACTCGTTGGGTCGTAAGATGGAGATTTTGCACAATGGCAAGGCAGCTTATATATCGCTCACAGAGAAAGAGATGCGTCGCCACAACTTCCAACTTGGCGATAGCGAGGGATTTGTTAATTACCCTCTTACTATTGCGGGTATGAAAATGTCGGCGCTCTTTATTGAGACTCGCAAGTTCATCCGTGTGTCGTTGCGTTCTCGTGGCGACGAGGTGGATGTAAACATTTTTGCAAGGCGCTACTTCGGCGGCGGTGGTCACAAGAATGCCGCAGGCGGCAAATCCTTCCTCTCGATAGACGAAACAATCGAATACTTCAAAAAATCGGTTGCTGAGTTCTTCGCAGAGATTGGATTGTAGGGTGGGTGAGAGCCACTCCTCGAAATAAAAAACGAAAAAATGCACGAGCGAAGCAACATTTTGCCTCCCTCGTGCATCTTATCTTATAAAGATACCCTGATGCCTAACACGATAAGCCTATGAAAAAGTTTCTACTGATGGTTGTGGTGGTTGCTCTTGGCGTGGTGCAACTCTTTGCAAATGAGCCACAAACCACCGAATACAAAACCTATAAGGAGATGTCCTTGGGTGAGCGCTTCCTTTCGTGGAAGACCCCAACGCTGGAAAGGAGGTTTGAGATTCGCCTCGCTATGCCCCTCTATGACCTTAATCACTTGCACAGACTCACCAACGGCTATGGTAGTGCGTATGCCAATATGGAGATAATGGAGATATATCCCAACAGCACGCTCCAAAATCAATATTTGGTCAATGCTTTCAAGAGTGGCTCGGTGCATTGGGGCTATCTTCCCGAGTTGAATGTGATGATGAGCTATGGCGATAATTGGCAGGTGGGTGTTACGACCTGCTTTGCGTGGGCAAATCAGAATCGTTACAGTGCGCTCACGGGAGATGTGGTACAACACAGCAATGCCAAAGTCTTGGTACTCAGTCCTATGTTGCGCTATAATCTTATAAACAACAACTGGTTGAGGCTCTATGTGCAGGCGGGTTGTTTCGGTCTGATTTCAAACCAGACAGGCTATGGTACTTGGTATGAAGCAGAGTTCTTTGGTGGCTATGGCATTGCGGTGGGTGGCAAAATCTACTACTTTGCCGAAACAAACTACGGCGTCAATGTCACCTATGCGCATAGCTTTGGTATCGGTTACAGGTTTTAACTTCAAAATGACGGAGTAACTATGAAAAAATTTCAATATATCTTCGCAGTAGCACTCTCGCTCACAATGGTGGGGTGCTATGATGATAGTGGCGACGAGTGGCTCATCGAGTCGCTCGACCCCACAGCTTCGGGTATGATTCTCTTTGAGCAGAGCACCAAGGCGTTGGTGGGCGCCTCGGGTATGCTCATTCAGGCGCTCAACCTGAACGAATATATCCTCGCACCTGACGAGGAGAGTCGCTTGGCGTTGGAGGACAGATACTACCCCTACCGCAAGGTGCGTGAAAAGGAGGATAATCTGTGGTACATCTATGACGATGAAGAGCAGGAAATATATCACTTCAACGAAGGTTTGCTTCTTGGCGAAGAGGGTGCAGAGTGGGAGGTTGTGGAAAATCCAATGTTTCTCTATAAGGGCACACAAAGTGAACACCGCCCCCTCATTCAGCGCATCGGAGAGGATTGTTATAGGGTGCAGATGAGGGGCTGCGAAGTGCCATACTACCCATTGAAAGTGGGTGACTTCGACTACTATCTGCGTGCGTGGCGCACCTTTGTGGCAACCAAAACCCAGGTGGAGTTGGATGTGACAATCACAACCAATAATACCGCTTTTCGCAAGGGTGAGGCTGAGGCGTTGGTGTTCACAATGGTGGGTGGCGGTAAAATTAGCGACGACCAAAACAACTATGGCGATGGGTATGTTGTGGATTTTAGGATTGCCGACCCCGTGACGCTCACTTTTGGAGATAATGCTGTGATTGCTGATGACTGTACTGGCGTGGGTAAGCTGAAAATTTCAAATGACACGGTAGAGGTGACCGCCACAATGAGCCACAACGCCATTGCCATCCGACTTTTCGCCTCCACATCTGCCATCACGGGCTACTACGACTGGACTGGCGCCTGCATCACTCCCCAGTAGAAACCCTCTCGTGCGCACGCCCGCATTGTGCGCCTACGCCCGTGCGATGTGCGCATATACACGATATAAAAAGGAGAAACTTTCGGGTTTCTCCTTTTTGAGTAGGCTGTGCAATCAAAATCTCGAACTCGTTTTTGAAAGATTTTGCAGTTGTTGTCTTTTTTTTGTAGAGAGGTTGGGAAACCCCACCAAGAAGTCCCCCTTTCTCAAAGGGGGATTTAGGAGGAATGTAAATATAGTCGGGGGATAACCCCCGATACGAAAAAAAGGAGAAACATTTTCGTTTCTCCTTTTTGAGTAGCGGGGGGAGGACTAATCAAATTGCAAGCAATTTGCTTTTCCTCCTTTTTGCGAGGCATAGTCTGCAAGCAGCCTCTGCACTCGCTTCGTGCGTCGGTTCGAACCTTCGGTTCTCGCCCTCCCCCAATGCAAAAACAAACGGAGAGCCATTTGACTCTCCGTTTGTTTTAGTAGCGGGGGGAGGACTCGAACCTCCGGCCTCCGGGTTATGAGCCCGACGAGCTACCAACTGCTCTACCCCGCGGTACATTTGCGAGTGCAAAGGTAGGTGTTTTTTTCGATTTTGCAAAATTTTTTGCCTTTTTCGGGGCTTATACCTTGCTTGCAACCCCCTACCTGTCTAACAATCACACCCTTCCGTCCCCGAAAAATTTTTAACCTCTGGGACAAATCCTTCGTGCGTGCGACAGCAATTATATCTACTTCTCGTAGTCCACGAAGGAGAAGGGGTGGGGAAAGGTGGAGCCGTGGGGAAACTCCTTGTGGCTGACCTCGTGCCACACATCGGGGTCGATGTCAGGGAAGCGGGTGTCGCCTTCGACCTCCACGCCCACATGCGTGATGTAGAGTTTGTCTGCGAGTGGCATCGCTTGGCGGTAAATCTCACCACCACCGATGATGAAAACCTCCTCTTCGCCCTCGCACATCGCTATTGCGCCCTCCAATGAACTCGCCATCTCGCAGCCCTCAATCGAGAGCTCAGTGTTGCGTGTGATGACAATGTTGCGTCTGCGGGGCAGAGGACGACCGATGCTCTCGTATGTCTTGCGTCCCATAATGACAGAGTGTCCGAGGGTCTCGGTCTTGAAGTGTGCGAAATCCTCGGTTATGTGCCAGGGCATTGTGCCGCCCGTGCCGATTATTCCATTCTTGGCAACTGCTACGATGAGTGAAATCTTGGTCTTCATTGCGTGCGATGTTTAATTAGAACGACATTGGAGCTTTGATGGTGGGATGGGGGTCGTAATCCTCGATGCGGATGTCCTCAAAGCGGAGGTCGGCAATGGATGTGACCTCGGGATTGAGCCACAGACGGGGGAGTGTACGAGGCTCACGGGAGAGCTGCTCCTCGACTTGCTCAAAATGGTTTAAGTAGAGGTGTGTGTCGCCCAATGTGTGGATAAATTCTCCGACCTCCAAACAACACAATTTTGCAATAATGTGCGTCAAAAGTGCGTAGGAGGCAATGTTGAATGGAACGCCCAAAAATGTGTCGGCACTGCGCTGGTAGAGTTGGCAGGAGAGCTTTCCGTCTGCTACATAGAACTGAAAAAGCACGTGGCAGGGGGGTAAAGCCATACTCTCAACATCGGCAACATTCCACGCCGACACCAACATACGCCTCGAATTGGGGTTGGTCTTGATTGTGCGGATGACCTCCTCGATTTGGTCGATAACCCTGCCGTCGGGAGCGCCCCAACTGCGCCATTGTGCGCCATAGACACAGCCCAAATCGCCATAGCGATAGCCTTCAATGGGTGACTCTTCGGCACTCTTTGCCCTTTCCAAGAACTCCTCACGAGCGATGGGTGCCACGCCCGCAGCTGCGCACCTCTCGCCATAGAAGCGATAGGCGTCGTTATCCCAAATGTGCACCCCATTTTCTACGAGGTAGCCGATATTTGTGTCGCCCTTCAAGAACCAAAGCAGTTCGTGAATGATACCCTTTGTGAAGACCTTTTTTGTGGTTAGCAGGGGGAAGCCGTCGGCAAGATTGAAGCGCATTTGGTAGCCAAAAATGCTCTTCGTACCCGTGCCTGTGCGATCGCCTTTTACTACGCCATTATCACGAATTTCTCGAAGTAGGTCAAGATATTGTTTCATAGGTTGTTATGAGGTTTTTTGTAAATCAAAAATAAGGTACATTTGGGCGAAAAAATAAGGTACATTTTTCGCTATTTGTGGAGTGTCATTACACCCTCTTCGTCGAGCTCAGCATAAACCTCGCCATCAAACCAATGTCCGAGGAAAAAGACCTCGCTTCCGCCCTCCAATTTGACCCTTTCGGCACAGTGATTATGACCAAAGACAAAGTAATCCACACTCTCCGACTGACCAATCTTCTGAGCCTCCTTGACCAGCGGGTCGTTCATCCCGAGGAAGGGCATCGCCACATCCTTAGCCTTGCGGCTACCGTGTGACCAACCCAAACCGAAGCGCATAGCGAAGTCGGGATGTACGAGGTGTGAGAAGAGCCAGCGTGCCGTGCGACTGCGGAAGATGGAGTTCATAAGTTTTGTCCAGCCACCCAAGTAGCGTGCGTAGATGTCGTCGCCGTGGCAGATGCTTACCTTCTTGCCATAGAGCTCGAAAACCTCACGCTCGAAGTGCATCTTCACGCCACACTCACGCTCCAAATAATCCTGTTGCCACATATCGTGGTTGCCGACAAAAAAGTGTATCTCCACACCTCGGTCGGTAAGCTCCGAGAGTTTGCCCAGCAGGCGGGTAAAACCTTGTGGTACAACTCGTTTGTATTCATACCAGAAGTCAAAGATGTCACCTACAAGGAAGATTGCACGAGCTGTTGGGGCAACTCTGTCGAGCCACTCCACAACCGCCCTCTCACTATCTTGTGGCGCCGAGTGAGCTCCACTTCCGAGGTGCATATCCGAGGCAAAATAGTACATTGTTGGGTTGTTTTTTAGGGTTTATTTCATCAGCCTTGCGAGCTCTTTTTTCAGGTCGTCGCCATAGGCGTTCATCGCCACAATGTTGCCCTCCCTATCGAGCAGGAAGTTTTGGGGGATGCTCACAACGCCATAGAGTTGCACGGCGATGGAGTTTGCGCCCTTGAAGTCACACACCGAAATCCAAGGCAACTTTTGGGTCTGCACACCCTCCACCCAAGCGGGCTTGGAGGTATCAACCGATACCTGATAGATCTCAAAACCCTTATCTTTATATTGGGCATAAATCTCTTTCAGCTCGGCATTGCGGAAGGTTGCGTTCTGGTCGCCGAGGCTCCAAAAATCGAGCAGGAGCACCTTGCCCTGCTGTGCCGCAGTGAGGCTCTGCTTTTTGCCATACATATCAGGGAGTTCCACTTCGGGGAAGTTTGCGGGCGCTTCGGAGAGCGCCTTGTTGATTTTGTCGGCAAGAGCCACCTGTTGGTCATACTGGTCGATGGTTGCCTGCAAGCCTACCAAATAGGGCGAGGTGGGGTAGTTCTTCGCAACCTCCTCAGCCACAAGGCGGAAATAGATGATATCATTGTTGCTACCGAAGAGTACATCGTCGCCAGGGATGCGCTGATTGAGCGCATAGATTGCTGCGAGAGAGCCCGCATTTTTCACGATGAAGCCAATTTGCTCACGCTTGATGTTGTAGTATTCGGCGGTGTAGTCCTTATTGATAAGCTCTTGGGTCTTCTTGTTTTTTGTCTGGTTGTAGAGGGTGGTCATCGAGTCGAGTTTTGCCACGCCGAAACCCATAATGTTTTTCACCTCCTTAACCAATTCCGACTCCTTTGAGCCCCTAATGGTATAGCCGTCAATGAGGCAGGGTATCGATTTGACCTCCACCTTCTCGCCCGAGGCAAGAATCAGCGGGATGTTGCGCTCGCCACAGCGCAGATTGTAGAATGTGGGCTCGCCTTCGGGGAGTGACACCTTGATTTTGAAGGCTCCGAGGTTGCTGGTTGCCACCGAGTCGGCAACGATGCCACCACCCTCCGAAACTCTCTCCAAGATGACGGTTTCATTGGGACACGCTGCAAACTCGCCCTCGACGGTTACTTGATTGTTATTGCAACCGCACAGGGCGATGAGCGACAGAGCGAAGATAGAGATTTTTTTCATCATATTTTTCTCCTTATTGATAGGGTTTCTTTGGTTTGTTATTTTCGGGTTGTTTGTTGTCCCGCCTTGCGGGTGTTCTTCTGGTTTTTGCCACCTTTTTTCTGGAAAGCGCCCCTCTTTGTGTGGTTGTAGGGGTTCATTCTATATTCACTGCGAATCAAAGTGATTGCCTCCTCATTTACCGAAATGTCGAAGTCCGCCATTCGACGAATATCCTTGATGATAACGGCATTGTCGGGGTGCTCTTGGTTGTACTCGAAGCTCTTGGTGCGCATATAGCGTGCGAGGTTGTAAATGACCGCATCGGTGGTCTGCTGATCTCTCAGGCGGGAGAGCGAACGGATGATGTTCTTGACATTTTTGCCGTAGTGCTTCATTGCAATTCCTCCCGTTGGATACTCCATTTTGCGAGGGGGAGGCATCACTGTGGAGGCGGTAGGCTTGGGGTATGGCGAATCCACATCCAACTGAAAATCAGACATAATGAAGAGGTGGTCCCATAGCTTACGCTCAAAATCGGGGGTCTCCGACGAGGCGTGCTGAATGTTTGCCATAATAGCCACAAGAGCCTTTGCTCGAAGGTTGCGCTCCTGTCGGTTTTCGATTGTCATCATCTCCGCAATCATATCCTGAATATGGCGTCCATACTCGGGCAGGTGGAGCTTCTCACGCTCGATATTGTAGTTAGTTTTCATTACTTACCTTAGTGGTTTGTTGATGGTGGTCGAAGTTGTTGTTTGCTGTGGCATTGGGCACTCCGAATGATGGTCTGGGCGCTATTTTTTGCCGACTATTTGTGCCATTTTGCCGAGGTGGTCGATTTCCTAAAAAGGGAACAAGACCTATCTTTGACACAAAGATAGATTATTTTTTGGATTTTTTATAACTCTCCCGCCCCATTTTGGTCACATATTTGCATATAGTGGCGGGTTGGCATAAAGGAGCACACAGAGAAACATTAAAATATAACCGTTTATATGACAAAAATCCTTGTGGTGGACGCACAAAAAGGCGTGCGTAACACCCTCAAAGAACTGCTCGAACACGAGGGTTACTCGGTCATACTTGCCGAGAAGTTTGATTGCAAAGAGACCCTCGGGGAGCTCGAAGGAGTGCAACTGATGATTTGTGGCACACCCGAATGTGTGGGATGGGGTGTGGTGGATGTGCCCTGGATTGCACTTGCGCCAACGCCTACGGTCGCAGAGGTTGTGGAGATTTTCCGTTCGGGAGCTTCGGATTTGGTTGCCAAGCCTGTGGATGTCGCCACTTTATTGCAATCGGTGCGCAACCTGCTCGCCCGCACAGAGTCCTCCGCATCACGCCCCACAACCATCCAAAGGAAAAAATCGTGCCAGAAATATCAAATCGTAGGCGAGTCGCCCAAAACTTGCACCCTTCGACGGGTAATCTCGATGGTTGCTCCGACCGATGCAAGGGTCTTAATTCTCGGCGCCAATGGCACGGGTAAGGAGTTGGTGGCAAGGCAGATACACCTGCAAAGCAGGCGTGCGACAGGTCCTTTTGTTGAGGTTAATTGTGCGGCAATTCCTTCGGAACTTATTGAGAGCGAACTCTTTGGTCACGAGAAAGGTGCTTTTACATCCGCCATCAAACAGCGTAAGGGAAAGTTTGAGCAGGCGATAGGCGGCACGCTCTTCTTGGATGAAATTGGCGATATGAGTATGGCGGCACAAGCGAAGGTGTTGCGTGCTCTTCAAGAGCGTAAGATTACCCGAGTGGGGAGCGATAGGGATATAGATGTCGATGTGAGGGTCGTGGCTGCGACAAACAAAAACCTCGTGGCGGAGATTGCTCGTGGTAACTTCCGAGAGGATTTGTTCCACCGCCTGAGTGTGATAGTTGTTGGGGTGCCCTCACTATCCGAGCGCAGAGAGGATATCCCCCTGCTGGTCAAATACTTCCTGAAAAGTCTGTGTGAGGAGTATAATGTTCCGACCAAGAGCATCCGTTCAGACGCTATGGCGGAACTTGTCAATATGGAGTGGAAGGGTAATGTGCGTGAGGTGCACAATATGGTCGAGCGCCTTGTGGTGCTCGGTAGCGACAATATCACCCGTGATGAGGTCTTGGCGAATGTGTCGAATTTCTACTGATTTTTTAGCCACTTCGCCAATTTAGCAACCGCACGACCTCGGTGGCTAATGGCGTTTTTCTCCTCGGGAGCGAGTTCTGCAAAGGTGCGCTCGTAGCCCTCGGGGCGGAAGAGGCAGTCATATCCGAAACCGCCCTCGCCAATCTCACGAGTGGTGATTTCACCCTCCACAATGCCCTCAAAGCAGTATTCCTTGCCCTCAATGATGAGTGCAACTACGGTGCGGAAGCGGGCTTTACGGTCGCTCTTGCCCTCCAATTCACGAAGGAGTTTTATCCTGTTTGCCTCGAAGTCGTGACCATCGGTGGCGTAGCGTGCCGAGTGTACACCGGGGGCGCCACCAAGAGCATCAACCTCCAAGTCGGTGTCGTCTGCAAAGCAGTCACAGCCGGTCTTTTCCCACACATAGCGAGCCTTTGCAAGTGCATTACCCTCGATTGTGGGTTCGTTCTCGGGGATATCCTCGGTGATGCCCGCCTCTCGGAGAGTTACAAGTTGGAGCGAGGTGCCGATAATAGCACCAACCTCTTCGAGTTTGTGGGCGTTGTTGGTTGCGAATATGAGTTTTTTCATTGTCTGCTAACGGTTTGATTTATACCTCTTTGGCGAGTTGTGCAATGCGAGCGTCGGTCACAATCTTATCCAAAATAGTGCGCACGAGCGTATCCATTCTACTTCCCTCCGAGTAGTCAGCGGGCGAAATCATCGAACAACGATTTTGCTCCAAGAGGAGCTTAGTCTTCTGGTAGCCACTCTCCGACGAGGGGTCATAGACACCAATGGAGTGACCACGACGATCGCTCACGAGCCTCATACAAGGGATGTCGGTCGTACCGTCGCCCACATAAATCATATGTTCAAAGGGTACGGGGCGCTCTGCGTCGGGCACATAGGCATTTACAAGGTGGGAGTCGGCAACGCTATCCACGCCCTTGTTTATCTTGTACATAAACTGCGTTTTGTTGGTGTAGTTGATAGCCACCGCAGGCCAGTAGGCGTCGCCATTCTCGTTGTAGAGAAACTCGCAAGCGTAGATTTTCTTGAACTCGTGTGCGATGGGCGTACCCTCGATAATCTCCTTCAAACCCGAAGAGTTGATGTAGTGGAGAATCTCTATTCCACGCTCTTCGCCATAGCGGTTGATGCGAGCAAACCACTCCTTTACTCCCTTGTATAACTGAATGTTACGACCTGTTTCACGAAATGCCTCACGCTTGATGGGCACCTTTGTGTTGCCTGCGTGTTCGAGCATTTTGAGCATATAGCTGAGAATGGGGTCGGCATCGTAGTCGTCGGCGAGGACATTGCTCTCTCGCCAGAACTCCTCGTTGCTCTTACCCACCGAGGCGATAAAACCATACTCCTGCATATTACCAGGTGCGAGGGTGCCATCGAAGTCGTAGATGAGCGCTGCTTTGAGTTTTTTCTCCATAGGATTGTTGCTTTTGTTTTGCCAAAGGTACGATATTTGCCCAAAATTACATAAATTTGTGACCAAACAAATGAAATAATTATGGATTTTTTTGAACTCACCAGCCGTCGTCGCTCCCTTCGCAAGTTTTCGGATAGGAAGGTTGAGCACCATACGATAGAGAAAATTTTGAATGCGGCACTCACCGCCCCCTCGTCACGCAACAGTCACAGCACCAGATTTTTGGTGGTGGAAGATAGGGCTCTGATAAAGCATATGTCCTATATGCGTGACTATGGTTCGGCATTTATGGCAGAGGCTCCCGTGGCGGTGCTCGTTATGGGCGATAAGAATGCCACCGACCTTTGGGTTGATAATTGTGCAATTTCAGCAACATTCGTTCAGCTCGCTGCCGAAGCTGAGGGTTTGGGTAGTTGCTGGGTGCACGTTGCAGGTCGTGAGCACGCCAAAGGTCATCCCGAGATGGGCGATGCGGAGAGCTATCTTCGTACCTTCCTCCCCATCCCTGAGGATTGCGGCGTGGAGTGTGTGATTGCAATGGGCTATTCGCCCTATACGGAGGTTAAACCTCGACCCGAGAAAGACAATAGCGACAAGGTTGCTTGGCTGAAATAGACCCCCGAAAAGAGGTCTTGTTATAAAGAAAAATAAGGTACAGAAATGTACCTTATTTTTCTTTGTTTTTATGCCCCAAAACGACACTCCAAAGTGACTCCATAATTTCGAGGTGGCATTGGGCGTGAAAGCATTGATTGATAGATAGTATCGAAGAGATTACAAACCTCAAATCGCACCTTAAAATGTACCTTATTTTTCTGCCACGAATAGCTCGTCGAAATGTCGCTCAAATTGTAGGCGGGAACGACCGACCAACGAAGCGTCGAATTGGAGTAGGTGGTGTACCTCTTGCTGTAATAGCGCCACTTGTAATCCATCTCCCATTTGCGCCAGCGAAGTGATATGCCTGCCGATGCCGAATAGCGGGGGATGTAGGGTAGTTGGTTGCCATAGGTTTCACTCCCCTTGGTTGCATTTGTGGAAGATGTGAAGGCAAAGACACCATTGAGTGATACACGCCAATCCTGCGTGGGCGAAAGAGTTGAGTTTATCCTCGCCTCCACGCCATCGCTCTTCACTTTCGAGAGGTTCTCGGGTGTCCAGAAGCCCTTAATGGTGGGAGTCCAGAGAACCCAATCGGTAATGTTGGAGTGGTAGATGGTCACCTTACCCCCTGCGCTCCATCTTTTGCGTTCCACCGAAGCCTCCAAGCCCAAGTCGAAACTCTCGCCCTGCTCCGCCCTCAGTTCGGGGTTGCCACCAGGGACAAAGTAGAGGTCGTTGAGTGTTGGTGCGTGGTAGTTTCTTGTCCACGAGCCACTTACGATAAGTCCAATCTCGGGTACGAGGGTGATATCTGTGAAAATTGCAGGTATCAGCGGAGTGAAAACTCCATCCCTCCACTCCTCTCGCAAACTCGCAGCTAAGCCCAACCATTCCGTGGGTTTCCATCGAGCTGAGAGGAAAGATGCAATCTCTGTGCGCTCCGCCTCATAGCCGATTGGTACGAGGGGTGCAATATCCTTGCTCTCAACTGCATAGGCACTTCCTTTGAGGTTGGCGGCAAGCATCAGGTTGTTGCCAATGCTCCACTCTGCTGAGGTGGTCAGGAATGCGTGGGAGGTTGCGCTCTCGGAATCCACGCCACGAGCCACGGCGCCACCACCTCGTGAGAACTGGTAGATGTAGTGCATTGCGTCGAAGTTGTAACCGCTTGTGGCACTGAGGCGTAGCCCTCCAAATGTTCGTGCCCACTCTGCCACTGTGCGCAGGCTGTGTTCATCTTGCCAAGCCTTTGTTAGGTCGTCGTTTCGATAATCGACACTCAACCTCGGGATGCCACGAGAGGAGTCTGTGTACCACGCTTTGAACGACCAGCGCCCACCCTGAGAGCCTTGTGTGAAAAACTCTTGGAGGATGTGCAGGTCGTTGTAGCCGCAGTTTTTATTCCATTCGACGGGGTGTCCCAACTTGTCGTAGTTGGTGTAGGGGAAGTTGTTTTCGGAGGCACTGTTGAGCAACCTTGTAGATGCACCCCAGCGCTTGGTACCATAATTTATGCGCAGGTACTCATCGTGCGTGGAGAATGAGGCGAGATTCTGAACATATTGAACGCCAAAGCCTTCGCCCACTTTCTGGTCGGTGGAGAGCACCACAGCACCACCCAAACCACCGCCCACAACATTGACCGATGTGGCTCCGTGATAGACCTCTCCGCTATCGACAAAGTAGGAGGGAATCATCGAGAAATCGACCATTCCGAGCATTGGGCTGCCAAGCTCAATACCATTCCATTTCACGGCTGTGTGGGAGGGGGCAGTGCCTCGCAGGGAGGCGGTTGAGAGGGTTGCTCTGCCCGAGGATTTGATGAAGATTGTGCTGTTTTGGGCGAGCACCTCCGCCATTGTTGCCGAGAGATTTTCCCTCAGGACACACTCGCTCATAATGCTCTTCTGCACGCCAATATCACGCAGTGAACGAGCCGCCTTAACAACAATCTCTTCCACCTCTACGGTACGCAAAGAGTCGGTGTTTTGGGCTCTCAAAAACCCAAAACACCCACAAAGGCATAATGTTAAGATTATCAACCTTTTCATAACTCTAAATGTACCTTAAAATGTACCTTATTTTCTATTCGCCGAAGAATGCAAATTTGGAGGGCAAAAGTCCCACCTCAAAAGAGGTTTTCAGCACTCCATCGGCACCATATCGTGCCACCTCGCCATTGGAAATATAGTCCTTTGCGTCGGCAATGTAGATGTCGCCACTTACGGGATCCACATCCAAACCATACTGACCCCAACCCTCAATGGTAATGAGGGGCTCGGATGGGAGTGTGCCATTCACAATATCAATCGCCCACACGGCATCGTAGATGAAATAGAGGGTGTCGCCCGAGCCGTTTATTGCCAGTCTTGAACGGAAAGAACCTCCCTCATTGAAGGTGTGGGTCTTGGTCGCCTCATAATTTTCGGTATTGATTTTCCAGAGCGAGGGAGCCTCCATTGTCATACCTTCGGGCAGTGGGGTAAACTCATTGCCACCATCGCAGACAATCCACAGTGTGTTGTTCTTATCTACCTCCATAGAGTAAGGCTGCACGCCCACCTCGAAGGTTGTTATTTGTTTGTCTGTTGTGGTGTCCAGGACTGTGATTTTGTTGTCTTTGCTCCACGAGGCGATGAAGAGCTTGTCGCCAACTACCGCCATTTGCTCCGAGCTGGTAACACCTTCGAGTGTGATGGAGCCTGTTTGTGTGAGGGTTCGGGGGTCAAAGGTTATGAGCTGATTGGTGTTGAGCTGTGAGATGTAACCCTTTGTGCCTGAATTGTCTATGGCTACGAAGCGTGGCGATGTGAGGTTCTCAAAACTCGCCTCCACTTTGCCCGACAAGCGGTCGAGTACCCACACAACGCCCGAGTTGTTTACGACAACAAAGAGCAGTCCGTTGTACATATAGAGCGACTGACCAACATCGCCCAGCAGGGCGTCGTTTGCCTCGCCAAAGACATCTGCCACAACCTCACCACTCTCGGGGTTGTAGAACCACAGCGATGCGTTGCCCGCACCATAGGCGCCCTCGCAGAGGATGAATACGCCACCCTCGCCACCATAGGGCAGTGGGGATTCGTCGGGGTTTGGCTCGTTGTGGGGGGTGGGGTTGCAGCCTGCGAGCACAGCGGCTGCTAAAACACAAAGGATACTAAATAACTTTTTCATCTTTTTTGTAGTTAATTAGTTAAACAATAAAACAAGTACTCCCGCTTGCGGTTTTTACCCTGCGAGCGGTGTCGGTTGCTTTGTGTTTTCTTGGATGTGGGGCTTAGTTTTCTGCCCAAAGAATCTACACGAACACCTCCCATTCGCCGCAGGAGTAATCCCAATTGCGATGTGGCAGGTCTTCTGACTCGCCTCACTCTCGTGACCGCCTTCCCAATAGTGTGCACCCCATCAGTGGCGTAAAATAGATTGTCCGAGAGCCTGAAACTCTGCACCTTGCAGCGTCGAGGCATACAGCAGCGGGAACTGTTGCCGATTCACACGGCATTCCCTGTTAGTCCCCCAATCGGGAACCACATCGCTGCAAAGGTAAGTAAAAAAGTTGTTGGTTGTTCTTTTTAGTCGGAAAATTTATTTACCTTTGTAGCATCAAACTGCGGAGATGGCGTAATTGGTAGTCGCGCCAGACTTAGGATCTGGTGGCGAGAGCCGTGTGGGTTCGAGTCCCACTCCCCGCACGAGAAGGCAGAGCAGAATTGCTCTGCCTTTTTTCGTGCGGGGAGTGAAGGTGTTACCCACCCCCTAAATCCCCCTCCTGTGAGGGGGACTTAATGAATAGGGGTATTGGGTGGATTTTTGTTGCGGATGAGTGTGTGTTCGACACCTTCCCTATTGTGGGAGTTTTCTTTGAGGCACACAGGAAGGTTTTTGCGATGGGCGGAAGCCTTTTTGCAGGTTGTCTATTTTCCTTCTTTGCTGTGCAAAGTCGGGGAAAATTTTTGTGCTCGGTTTTCTTTTGCTATCTTTGCGGTATGGAGGCACTTTTAGGAAAAAACATAGAGGAACTCAGGGTGGTGGCGCAGGCAGTGGGCTTGCCCAAGTTTGCCGCTACGCAGCTCGCAGAGTGGATTTACAAAAAGGGGGCAACCTCCTTCGAGCAGATGACCAACATTTCTCTGGCAGGTCGCAAGGCGCTCGCCGAGCATTACACGCTCGGTATGAGTGAGCCCGTGAGTGTGGCGGAGAGCACCGATGGCACCAAGAAGTATATCTTTGTGGTGGGTGGAGGTCTGCGCATCGAGAGTGCCTACATCCCCGATGGCGATCGTGCGACACTCTGCATCTCCTCGCAGGCGGGTTGTAAGATGGGTTGTAAGTTCTGTTTCACGGGCAGGGGTGGTTATCACGGCGACCTGACCGTTGCGGAGATTCTCAACCAGATATGCTCCCTCCCCGAGCGTGAGAAGATTACGAATGTGGTCTTGATGGGTATGGGTGAGCCTCTTGACAATCCCGACAATGTTATGCGAGCATTGGAGGTTATGACCTCGGCGTGGGGGTTTGGTTGGAGCCCAACGAGGGTTACACTCTCAACGGTGGGTGTGATTCCCAACCTTCGTCGTTTCCTCGACGAGTCGCAGGTGCATCTTGCCGTGTCGCTCCACAACCCATTCAGCGACCAGCGCAAGGAGATAATGCCTGTCGAAAAGGCGTTCCCCATTCGTGATGTTGTGGCTCTCCTGAAAGAGTATGACTTCACACACCAGCGCAGGGTGAGCTTCGAGTATATCGTTTTGAAGAACACCAACGACACCCCCGAGCACATCAAGGAACTTTGCCGACTGCTCGATGGTTTGAAGTGTCGAATAAACCTCATACGCTTCCACGCAATCCCCGATTCGCCCTATGTGAGCCCCGATTCGGAGAAGATGATACGCTTCCGTGACACGCTCACCAAGAAGGGCATTATGACCACCATCCGAGCATCTCGTGGCGAGGACATCAAGGCTGCGTGCGGACTCCTCTCGGGCGAGGCGGGAAGAAAGTAGAAACCCAAAGGCAACAAGCAGATAATCAATGGCTAAGACTCTTAAATCACTTGCAGGTCAGGTGGCAATCTATGGCATCAGCAGCGTCATTGCACGCCTGCTGAACTACCTGCTTGTTCCATACTATACCCGCATTATGACCCCTGCGGAGTATGGAGTGATTACGGACATCTATGCCCTCATCCCCTTTGCGCTCGTGGTGCTCACGCTCGGAATGGAGAGTGGCTACTTCCGCTTTGCTGCAAAAGCGGAGGGGGAGGCGGAGCGCAAGGGTGTCTATGCTACAACTTGGGGAACAACCCTCTTGGTTGCGGCTCTTTTCTTCGCCATAGTCTTGCTTTTTGAGGGTCAAATCTCGGAGGTGCTGGGCTATGCGGGCAAACCCTATGTGTGGATTACGGGTGCGATTATCTTCCTCGATGTGGCAGGTGCGATACCCTTTGCACGCCTGCGTGAGGAGGGTAGAGCGATGCGCTATGTCGCCATAAGGTTACTATCTGTAATCATCAACATTGGCTTATGCCTTTGGTTTTATAATGCACAGCCAGAGTGCTTTGCGATTTTTGAAAACCCCACAGACCCCGCCTATGCTTTTATTGCCAACCTTGTGGCAAGCGGAGTTACTTTCATTTTGTTACTACTCTCGTGTAGAGGCACATTTCCACGCATTGAGCCCAAGAGGTTGAAAACCATCTTCCTCTACTCCCTACCCTTGCTTGTGAGTGGCATTGCGGGCACGGCAAATGAGTTCATCGATCGCCAGATGATAAAGTTCCTGATGCCTGCCGAGGAGAGCCTTGCGGCACTTGGAATCTATGGTGCGGTTGTGAAGATTGGCGTGGTGATGTTGCTCTTCACGCAGATGTATCGTATGGCTGCTGAGCCCTTCTTCTTGTCGGAGTTTAAGCGTGATGAGTTCAAAAATGCAGGAGCCGAAGTGATGAAATACTTTGTCATCGTCAGTCTTGCTATTTTCTTGATTATCACACTTTTTAGCGATGTGTTTGCGCTCATCGTTGGTCCCGATTTTAGGGAGGGTATGTACATCCTGCCAGTAGTGCTCGTGGGTAATGCTCTCAGTGGTGTGGTGCTCAATCTCTCGTTCTGGTATAAGCAGACGGGGGCGACCAAATATGCTATTTGGATTACGGGTACGGGACTCATCTTTACGGTCGTTTTCAACATCCTGCTTGTGCCCTCGCTCGGCTATATGGGTGCGGCTGTGGCAAGACTTCTGTGTGAGTCGGCAATGGTTGTTGTGAGCTACCGTCTCTGCCAACGCCATTACCCAACACCTTACGATCTAAAACGCATCTTTTTCTATGTCGCTGTGGCGGCTCTGCTGTGGGGTGCTTCGCTCCTTACGGCAGACCTTGCATCGTGGGCTAAATATCTGTGCAATAGTGTGATGATAGTTGCATTTGTGGTGCTTGCTGTGCGTCGTGAGAAGATAAATGTCGGAGGTCTTGTGCGCTCCATTATTCGCAGAAAATAATCTAAAAATAAGCAAACTAATATGAAAGTGAAAGTTGTCAATAAATCACGCCACCAACTCCCTCAGTATGAAACTCCCCTCTCGGCAGGTATGGATGTGAGGGCAAATCTCGACGAGCCCGTAGTGCTCAAACCCCTTGCGAGGGCACTCATTCCCACAGGTCTTTTTGTGGAGTTGCCCGCAGGCTACGAGATGCAGGTGCGCCCCCGCAGCGGTCTTGCTGCGAAATATGGACTTACCGTCTTGAACGCCCCCGGTACGGTTGATGCCGACTATCGTGGCGAGGTCAAGGTTATCCTCGCAAACTTGTCAAACGAGGAGTTTGTGGTTAATGATGGCGAGCGCATCGCCCAGCTGGTTGTTGCACGCCACGAGCAGGTGGAGTGGGAGGCTGCGGAGGTGCTCTCCGACACCTCACGAGGTGCGGGTGGCTTCGGTAGCACAGGCAAATAGAAGGGGCGATAAAGATGCCAAATTTTGGGGCGAGCGTCGGGTGCGATGCTCGCCTTTTTTGTCGTTCCAGCCCTACCCCCAAAGAGGAAAAAATCAAAAAAAACATTTCGCCCCTTTCAATTTTCAATTGAATCCGCTATTTTTGTCGTTTACTATGCACCAAAAAAGAAGGCAAAAATGAAATTTAGCGAGGTCGCAGGACATAAAGAACTCATCGGACAACTCCGTGCCAACATCGACGCTGGCAGGGTGAGCCACGCACAACTCATTGTGGGAGAGTGTGGTTGGGGTACTTTGCAGGTGGCTCTCGCCTATGTTCAGTATCTCCACTGCACCCACAGGGTCGAGGGTGAGCCTTGCGGTCAGTGCCCCTCGTGTGTGCAGATTGCCTCTCTGGCGCATCCCGATGTACACTTCGTTTTCCCCATTGTGAATCCCTCCAAGACCCCCACGAGCGACTCGTTCATTGGCGAGTGGAGGGAGATTGTCGCAAAGAGTGATGCAATCTTCGATGAGCACGACTGGTATGATGTCATAGACGCCCAAAATGCACAAGGTATCATCCCCCAAAAGGAGGCAGACGGCATCATTCGCAAACTCTCCTTCAAGGCATTTGAGGGCGAGCGCAAAAGTGTCATCATCTGGCTTCCCGAGAGGATGAAGCGTGAGGCGGCAAACTCATTGCTGAAAATTCTCGAAGAGCCCTGGGAGGGTACCCTCTTCCTGCTCATTAGTGAGCACCCCGAGTCGCTCCTTACGACCATCACATCCCGCACTCAGACTATCAATGTGGGACGCATATCGCCCGAGGAGTTGGCGCAGTATGCTGTGACCCGCTTGGGAGCAACCCCCGAGGCGGCAGCATCGGCTGCGAGGGTGGCAGACGGTTCGATTATCACTCTGCGCAGGGTGCTGGGCGAGGGCGAAGGTGCAAATGTGGACAACTTCGAGCTCTTCACAAGGCTTATGAGGCTTTCGTACAGCAATCGCCACCTCGAACTCTTTGAGTGGGCAGAGCAACTCGCCTCGGCAGGTAGGGAGAACCAAAAGAATTTCATTGAATATGCGCTCGGGCTTATCCGTGAGAGTTATATGCTGACGGCGGGAGTGGAGAGTGTGAGCCACCTGTGGGGAGCTGAGAGGGCTTTCTGTGAGAAGTTTGCACCCTATGTTGCCAACCACAATGTGGAGGCGCTCGTGAGTGAGATGGAGAGGGCGTTGAGGGATATCGGTCAGAATGGCAATCCCCGAATGGTCTTCACACACTTTGCGTTGGCTGTGAGCAAACTCATCGCAATGCGAGGATAGATAGAGAGAAAAACCTAAATAACCTAAATACCAAACACAAAACAACAAATACTATGGCAAAAGCGGTAATTATAACAGGCGGAAACATTGGCGATGTGAAGGATACTTTGCGTCGAGCGCAGCAGGAGATAAACCGACAGTTGGGTATCATCTTGCGCTGCTCCCACAGCTATGAGAGCAAGGCGTGGGGCTTCACTTCTTCGGAGAACTTCTACAATCAGGCAATCATTCTCGACACCGACTACTCCCCCGAGGAGTTGCTCGACAAGGTGTTGGAGATTGAGCGTATGCTCGGTCGTGACCGTGAGGAGGAGGCTCGCATCAAGGAACAGACTGGCGAGAGGTTTGCACCCCGCAAGATTGATATCGACATCCTCTTCTATGACGATGTTGTGATGGATACCCCCACACTCACAATTCCCCACCCCCTGATTCAGGATAGGGACTTTGTGTTGCGCCCCTTGAATGAGATTATGCCCGATAAGATTCACCCTGTGCTGCGTAAGACCATCCACACACTCTTTGAGGAGATGGAGGCAAAAGGTTTGTAATAAACAAAGGTTTGTAATAAACAAAGGTTTGTAATAAGCAACGGTGAGCAGCTTCGGGAAAAAGCGGAAAGAAAAAGTACGAATGAAAGTAAGGTTGGTTAAAAGATTGATGCAGGTTGCAATGGTGGGACTGTTTGCGAGCAGTCTGCTGTGGCGTTGTGCCAATATCTCGGCACCTCAGGGCGGTCCTAAGGATTCGCTCCCACCGAGGATTGTGAGTGCTACGCCTATGTTCAACACCACAAATTTCTCTGGTAAGGAGATCTACATAGGCTTTGATGAGTATGTGCAGATTAAGGACCAGCAGAAGGAGTTTTTCACATCGCCTATGATGAAGAAAACCCCCACAATCACAACAAGTGGCAGGGGTATCCGCATCACCATCCTCGACACTTTGGAGGAGAATCAGACCTATGCGCTCAACTTCGGCAACTCCATTGTGGATAACAACGAGGGTAATAGGCTGAGCGACTTTCGCTATGTGTTCTCGACGGGCTCAACTATCGACTCGATGGTTATGAGTGGCTACACCGTGAGTGCAAGCAAGGGCGATAGTGTGAGCAACTCGCTCATCTTCTTCTATCCCGCAGAGGCAGACTCCATCCCCGAGTATGACTCCCTCCTGCTGAAATACAAACCTGCGGCGGTGGCAAAGGCTGCTACGAATGGTATCTTCATTGCACAGAATTTGAAGCCTATCGACTATAAGATTTACGCCATTGCGGATAAGAACAACAACTTCACCTACGACCCCGAGACGGATATGGTGGGTTTTCTTGACACCATCCACAACCCTCTGACGAGTCCCGATTTCAAGGTGTGGTATGACACCACTCGCCACTACCTCACAGCCGAGCCTCAGCTCTACTTCAAGATGTTTACGGATGGCAGGTTTAAGCGCCAGACACTCTCGGACTCCAAGCGTGAGGAGCAACACAAAGTTACGCTCTACTTTGGAGCCCCCAATCCCGAGGTGCAGACCATCTACTTTGCGGGTGTTGACCAGAGCGAAATCGTCACGGAGTATATAACCCGAGGAAAGGATACAATCAACTATTGGCTCAATGTTCCCTCCGAGAGGTTGGGCGACACGCTCAAAGGTCACGTCATCTACCTCAAACACGACTCCATCAATAACCTTGTGCCCGATACTGCTCGCTTGGAACTCGTTTGGAAATATATTGAGAGCAAGGAGGAGAAGAAGGCTCGTGAAGAGGAGGAGAAGAAGATGGAGCAGGCACTCAAAGATAGCGTGGAGTATGTGCCTCCCGTGAAGCCCAACACCTTCAAGGTCGATATGTTCAAGGGCGAGATTAACCCCGAGAAGACCATAACCTTCAAGTTTGCAAAACCCCTTGTGGCAGTTGATACGATGGCTATCGACCTGCGCTTGGTGGGTGACGCCCTCTCCCCCGAGGAGGAGAAGAAACTTGCCGAGGAGAGGAAGAAAGAGGCGCAGAAGAAGGGCGTGGAGGAGATTGTTGAGGATGTGTCGGCGCTCCCTTCGGTGGCTTATGAGCTTTTCCGTGATAGTGTCGATATGAAAGTTTGGCACCTCAGGGCGGATTGGCAGACCAAGAAGAAGTATAAACTTATGGTTCCTGCGGGCACTTTCCGCAATGTGGCGGGCGAGTCCAACGATACGCTCCGTAGCGACTATACAAGCCTTGACCCCGAGAAGTTCGGCACGGTCATCGTGACGGTCAATGGCAAGACACCCGAGAGTAAGTATGTCCTCTACCTGAACGATGAGAAGGGTAAGACTCTTGCCGAGATTAAGGATGCGACGAGTGGTCGCCACTACTTCAACTATGTGAAACCCGCAAAAGTGAGAGTTAGTGTCTTGGAAGACGCCAATGGCAACGGCAAATGGGACACAGGCAACCTCATTGAGCGCCGACAGCCCGAGCGCACCGAGCCTTATGTTGATGAACTGGGCGAGGAGGTTATGGAGGTAAAAGCCAACTGGGAGATTGAAATTACCGCCAATATGAACACCATCTTCAAGCCCATAACCTTCGAGAGTGTCAATGAACAGCTCCGCAAGACGGAGGCGGTAAGGCTCAAAAAGGTGCTCGAAGATAGGGAGAAAAGACGCCAAGAGAGGGCTAAGAAGGAGAAGGAGCAGCAGGGCGGAGGTCTTGGTGGCTTCGCTTCGGGAATGAGCTCTATGAAGGGCGCAGTGAACTCCGTAACGAGGTAGAGGTTGAAAATTAAGGCGGAGTAAAGTCGTAGGGCTAATAGCCAACGACTAAAAGCAAAAAACAGAATGAAAGTAAAACGAACGATATTGATGTTGGCTTTGATGCTGATGGTTGGTCTGGGTACGATGAGTGCTCAGAGGCAGTATTTCGGCTTCAAGGGCGGCTGGGGTGAGGGCGATGTGAGGCTCTATCCCCACTGGACAACACCTCCTGTGTGGGGTAAGCTCAATGGTGGATTCTTCTGGGTCTATTATGGTGGCGGTAAGGATAGCGCCTATTTGGCGGATGAATATACTGGCGGCGTGTGCGTAGAGGTGGAGTTCTTGCAGAGGGGCTTCCAGTATGCAGCATTGGATAGGAATACGAAGACCTACACCTATGGTCGAGCAATGAACTCCATTATGGTGCCCGTTATGTGGCAACCCCACGCCCTGTTGATGGACGACCGCTTGCGTATTTTCCTCAATGCGGGTGTCACACTCTCCTATAACCTCGACTGGGGCTCCAAGGAGTTCTATCTGCTCACGGAGACGGGCGAACTGGTGGATGAGTATGACTATGAGTGGATATCTGTGAGGGACAACCGCTGGGGCTATGGACTTGTTGTAGGTCTTGGTGCGGGTCTGAGACTCTCGGAGAGATGGGAGGCTATGGCGGAGGCTCGCTACTACTTTGGTTACTCGGATATCGTTAAGCGTAAGACCATCTACCTCGGCACGCAGTTCTTGCGCTCGCCTCTGGATAATATCAATTTCAGCGTGGGCGTAGCTTACTGCTGGGAACATTCGGGCAGTTGGTCGTTCAGCCCCGCAAAACGCAAGGCTATGCGTGTGGTGCAGACTGAGGTGCTGCCCAGTGGAACTATTGTGGAGATAAATCAGTAAATGAAAGCAAAATAAACAAAGAACTATGGAGAATACATTTGGAGAATCGACCCGACAGCAGAAGGTCGCTCGTCAGATTCAGAAGGATATCAGCGAACTCTTTTTGAAGGAGTGCGCAGAGTTGGTTAGGGGTGTTATCGTGTCGGTTACGGCTGTGAGGGTTAGTCCCGACTTGGAGTATGCTCGCATCTACCTGAGCATCTTCCCCTTCGATCGCCACGAGGAGATTATGGCGAAGATAAATGCCGACAACTGGAAGATTCGCAAACTTCTCGGTGCAAGGATGCGCAACCAGTTGAGGGTTGTGCCCGAGATAACCTTCTTCCTCGACGACTCGCTCGAATATATCGAGAACATCGATAACCTCTTGAAGAAGTAGAGCCACTCTGTTCTGACCGAGTATGAAACACCTACCTCTACTCTTTGCCAGTCGCCTCCTGCGCTCTGCTAAGTCGCTCTCGGTGATCAACACCACGGCGGCTGTGAGTTCGGTGGCTACGGGTGTGGCTGTGGCGGCTATGGTCATACTTATGTCGGTCTATAATGGCTTCGACTCGATGCTGAGGAGCATCTACGACACCACCGAGGCAGACCTCGTTGTGACCCCTGCGAAGGGTAAGACATTTGAGGTGGATGCGGTGGATTATGAGGCGCTGCGTAATGCGGAGGGGGTGGAAAACCTCTCTTCCTACATCGAGGAGAGTGTTGTTGTGGAGTATCGGGGCAGGCAGACCTTCGCAACATTGAGGGGTGTGGATAGCACCTATGTGAAGGTTGTGGGGCTCGACAATCCAACAATGCTGTGGTATGGCAAGTGGCAGCTGACACACGGAAGTTACCGTCGTGCGGTGGTGGGCAGGGATGTCGATAACCTCTTTGCCGATGGCTACTCGGCAAAGAATCCCACGCTCCACGAGGCGCTCACAATCCACGCTCTGCGTAAGGGCGACATCTCGCCACTCGTGCCAATGTCGGCACTCACGAGCGCCAAGATACGCCACGCAGGCACACTCTCGGAGAGTGCCACATCACTCACGGGACACATCTTTACATCGCTCGACTGGGCACAGGAACTTCTGTCGGGTGAGGGTAGGGTATCGCATATAGCACTCTCGGTTGTGGATGGGGGCAATATTGCCCGCACGCAGAGGGCGGTGCAGAGTGTTGTGGGCGATGGGTTTGTGGTCAAGAATCGCTATGAACTCAACGAGGCGGTCTATAAGGCTACGAAACTGGAAAAATGGGGAGTATTCTTTGTGCTCCTACTGGTGACGATTATTGCGGCTGCGACCATTGTGGGCTCGCTCGTGATGCTCATCACCGAAAAACAAAATGACATCGCAACCCTCTACTCCATTGGCGCACGCAGGAGTTTTGTGAAGAGGGTCTTCACACTCTCGGGACTGCTCATAGGCGGCAGGGGTGTGGCAGGTGGCATCTTGGCGGGCGTGGTTATTTGCGCTGTGCAGATTATCTTTGGTGTGATAAAGATGCCTGGTAGCACCTTCATCTTGGAGAACTACCCTGTGAAGTTGGCGATGGGCGATATTGTGGGAATTATTGTGGCGGTGATGACCGTTACTTGGATTATAACAAACTTTACAATCTCTCGGATGTTGCCGAGAGCACATAAACCCGATGAAGCACGCATTCTATAAGATAGCTCTATTTGTGGTGGTGGCACTCCTGCTGGGAGGATGTTCCAAGAGGGATATTATCTCCGATGACGACCTCAAACGCATCACCCGTGAGATGTACCTCGCAAATGCCTTTGCCGACTATGAGAAGATGGGCACCGATAGTCTTGATATCTACACCCCCATCTTGGCTCGCTATGGCTACTCGGAGCAGGACTTTTTCAACACCCTCGCAAGTTTTTACAATCGTAAGAGCGCACTCATGAGTCACATCATCGAGGGCGCAATCTCCTCGCTCGAAGGGCTTTCGGAGGGGTATGCACGCAAACTCCGCAACCTGCGCTACATCGACTCGCTCGCAAAGGCGGAGTGTGGCTATGAGGTTATGTTTGTGGAGAAGATTTCGGTGAAGAGGATGAAGGATACTGCTCGCTTGCACATCAACATTCCTGTGCGTGAGGAGGGAGAATATGTTGTAACTTTCAACTACTTGATAGACTCGCTCGACAAGAACTTGCGCCTCCAAACCGACCACGCACTCTATGCCAACGATACATTGCGCACCTTCATAAATCGTGCAAGCCTCATTCGTGAGAATCGTGAGAGCGCAACAATGACCATCAAACCCAAGAAGGGCGATGTGGAGTATCGTCTGACACTTGCCGACTATGCACATCGTGAGGAGGAACCCCACATCTTCTTCGACTCGCTGCGCATTATCTATCTGCCCCCCACCCACGAGGCGTTGGCTTATATGGACTCCGTTCTGCACTTCCGTCCCGCACTCCTGTTCAACGACTCCGTGAGGGTGCGTGGCTATCTGGATGCACGAGCGCCAATGTTGCCCCACGATACGGTGTGGCTGAGGATAGATTCGCTCGACTTGGCGAGGGTTGCAGGACTCCACGCAGAGGCAGACTCACTCGTAGGGGTGGGTGATAAGCTCACTTCGGAGTCGCAAAAACTCCTCACTCGTAGCGAAAAACTCCGCAGCGAGGCAGAGAAAAAGTGGTTTCGCAACGACTCGCTCCGTCAGGTGGCACACGAGAAAAACCTCGTGAAAGCCGAGGCTTTGGTTGGGGAGTCCGACTCACTTCTTGCCTTGCGAGAACAACTCTTGGAGAGGGCAGAGAGCGAAAGAGTTGTTGCCGACTCCATAGAGGTGGTGCTCTGGGGTGAGGTCAAAACCACTAAAAAAGAGAGTGAAAAATAACCTAAATCATACTACGAAAATGTATCAACGAGAAGAAAGCTACGATCCCGCAGTGACAGCCGAACTTATGGAACACTATGAGGCGATCCTCCGCCTACTGGGCGAGGATGCCAGCCGTGAGGGTCTGATAAAGACGCCCGAGAGGGTTGCAAAGTGTATGCAGTTCCTCACAAAAGGATATGCCGAAGACCCTGCCGAGATACTTCGTGCGGCAATCTTCAAGGAGGACTACCGACAGATGGTCATCGTCAAGGATATCGAAATCTACTCCCTCTGCGAACACCATATGTTGCCTTTCTATGGTAAGGCTCACATTGCCTATATTCCTAATGGTCAGATTGTTGGCTTGTCGAAAATTCCTCGTTGTGTGGAGAGCTTTGCCCGTCGCTTGCAGGTGCAGGAGAGGCTCACGATGCAGATTCGTGACTGCATCCAAGAGACCCTCAACCCCCTCGGTGTGGCTGTGGTCATCGAGGCAGCCCATATGTGTATGCAGATGCGTGGCGTGCAGAAACAAAACTCCATTACTACCACCTCGGCGTTTAGTGGCGCATTCCTCAATCACAATGAAACACGACAGGAGTTTTTGGAACTTATAGGTGCCAAACTCCATTAGAAAACACATATAGTGGGTGCTTTTTGCACCAAATTTTAGAGAGCTAGTTCCTCATTTGCGTCGAGCAAACAGCGAACTCGCTCCTTCATTTGGCACAAAAATCCCACCGCTATCTGCGCTTTCTCGTTCTTTGTCTTGTGTGTTCCATAAGTCCCACAAGCCTCTAATGACCTTAAACGACTTAACCCCCTTAAACAAAACCCATTATTGAAAAAACAGACCCCCAATTTTCAAATTTTTCTCCTTTTTTGTTTGCATTTTGAATTTTATATGTATCTTTGTGCGCTCAAAAGGAGCAAACGAGCCCAGATGGCGGAATCGGTAGACGCGTTGGTCTCAAACACCAATAGGTTCACCCCTGTGCCGGTTCGACCCCGGCTCTGGGTACTGTGGCGGGGAAAGTTGAAAAACTTTCCCCGTTTTCTTTTTTAGGATTTCGTAACTCATTGGTTTGCTGATATATTAGACCAAGCACACTATTGAGGTTTTTAGTTCGAAAATTTTTTCCGTCAAATTCTATTTTTTCAGAAAAAATCGAACTCAATGCCCTGATTTTGGCATCTGCGGGGGCATACTTAAAGAACTTATCTATATTGTCTATCAGACTCATAGAGTACTTCAACTGCGGTTCGAT
>JAGCJH010000063.1 GCA_017648105.1 Tidjanibacter sp. | reverse complement strand
TCATCGTCATCATCGTAGAGCGAAAGCACTGCTGCGTGGTCAATCTCTTCCTCCACTGCAACGGGCTCTGGTTCGGGTTCGGGAGTGGGCTCAACAACCGCCATTTCCTCTACAACCTCTTCTACTGACTCAGGGACGGTTTCTTCCACAACGGTTACTTCTTCCTCTGCGGGCTCTTCCACAACATCTTCAACGATTTCTTCCTCTGCGGACTCCTCCTCCACTTCGGGGCTCTCCTCCTCAAAGAATCGTTCAACCTCAATTTCAGGCTCCAATGCCTCCTCGGGGAGCACAGCACCAACGCTCAGCAAAGCATCAAGTACTCTATCCTCCTCCGCTACTGCATCGGTAGCAACAACCGAGGCATAAAGACCACGCAATCGCTCCAAAAGAAGATCGCGCTCTATTTCATAAATTCCATTTTCAATCAATCGGTCGATGTTCTCTTCAAGCAAAGAGAGGGTTTTTAGGGTATCTTTCATATTTGTTTATATTTAATTCGTGTTTGTATCCCTCAAAATTACAAATTTTGATTGAGGAAAGCAAATTTATGGTTATCTTTGCGCAAAACTTATAAGAAAAAAGAGATTTATGGCATTACAATGCGGCATAGTGGGTCTGCCCAATGTGGGCAAGAGTACCCTTTTCAACTGCCTTTCCAACGCAAAGGCACAGGCAGCAAACTTCCCCTTCTGCACCATCGACCCCAATGTGGGCGTCATTACCGTACCCGATGAGCGACTTGCAAAACTCGCCGAGATAGACAACCCCAAGCGTGTAATTCCCACAACTATCGAGATTGTGGATATTGCAGGTCTTGTGAAGGGCGCATCCCGAGGCGAGGGTTTGGGCAATAAGTTTCTCGCAAACATCCGCAACACAGACGCTATCATCCACGTTCTTCGTTGCTTCGACAATGCAAATATTACCCACGTAGATGGCTCGGTAAACCCTGTGAGGGATAAGGAGATCATCGACACGGAGCTCATTATGAAAGACCTCGAAACAATCGAGAACCGCATCGGCAAGACACAGAAGCAGGCTGCTTCGGGCGACAAGGTTGCCAAGCGCCAGTACGACATTCTCTGCCGCTACAAGGAGGCAATGGAGCAAGGCAAGGCAGCCCGCTCGGTGGAGATTGACAACAAGGAGGATGCAAAGTGGGTACAGGAGTTGTGCCTTCTGACCAACAAACCCGTACTCTATGTCTGCAATGTAGATGAGGCGAGTATGATTTCGGGCAACGCCTATGTAGATGCCGTGCGTGAGGCTATCCGTGAGGAAAATGCAGAACTCCTCGTCGTAGCAGCAGCCACCGAGGCAGACATTGCCGAGCTCGAAAGCTACGAGGAGCGCCAAATCTTCTTGGAAGAGTTGGGCATTTCGGAATCGGGTGTTAGCCGTCTTATCAAGGCTGCATACGCACTCCTCGGTCTGGAAACATTCTTCACAACTGGTGCCGACGAGTCGAGGGCTTGGACATACACTCGTGGTTTCAAAGCTCCTCAGGCTGCGGGCGTTATCCACACTGACTTCGAGCGTGGCTTTATCCGTGCAGAGGTTATCAAATACGACGACTATGTTGCACTCGGTAGTGAGAAAGCTTGTCGTGAGGCTGGCAAAATCGGCATAGAGGGCAAGGAGTACATCGTGCAGGATGGCGACATTATGCACTTCCTCTTCAATGTGTAATTAGGAATAAAAAAAGATATAACGACTATGGAAAGAAAAGTAAGGGTTCGTTTTGCGCCATCGCCCACTGGCGCACTCCACATCGGCGGTGTTCGTACCGCACTCTACAACTACCTCTTTGCACGCCAGAGGGGTGGCGATTTCATCCTCCGCATTGAGGATACCGACTCCACCCGTTATGTAGAGGGTGCAGAGGAGTATATTATGGAGTCGCTCGAATGGTGTGGCATTAAGGTTGATGAGGGTGTTCGTGAGGGTGGTCCCCACGCCCCCTATCGCCAGAGCGAGCGTGGGGAAATCTACCTCAAATATGCTTTGCAACTTGTGGAGAGTGGCAACGCATACTACGCATTCGACACCCCCGAGGAGCTCAATACACTCCGCACTGAGCTCGAAGCTAAGGGTGAAACCTTCTGCTACAACTACTCCGTAAGGGAGCAGCTCGCAACCTCACTCCGACTCTCCGCAGAGGAGGTCGAGGCTCGCAAAGCTCGTGGCGATCAATGGGTTATCCGTTTCAAGATGCCCGAGAATGAGGTTGTGGAGATGGACGACCTGATTCGTGGTCACGTAGAGATGAACACCTCTACACTCGACGATAAGGTGCTCTACAAATCGGCAGACGCACTCCCCACCTACCATTTGGCAAACATCGTAGACGACCACTTGATGGAGATTAGCCACGTTATTCGTGGCGAGGAGTGGTTACCTTCGCTCCCACTCCACTATTTGCTCTATCGTGCATTTGGTTGGGAGGAGAGCCGCCCCGAGTTCGCACACCTTCCCCTGCTGTTGAAACCCACAGGTCAAGGCAAGTTGAGCAAGCGTGATGGCGACAAACTCGGCTTCCCCGTATTCCCCTTGAAGTTCGTTGCACCTTCGGGCGAGGTATCTCGTGGTTATCGTGAGGATGGCTATTTCCCCGAGGCTTTCATCAATATGCTTGCACTTCTCGGATGGAACCCTGGCACCGAGCAGGAGATTTTCAATATGGATGAGCTTATCGCTTCGTTCTCTTTGGAGCGTGTAGGCAAGTCGGGCGCACGATTTAGCCCCGACAAGGCACACTGGTTCAACGCCCAGTATATGCACGCAAGGGATAATGAGGAGATTGCAGACATCTATGAGGCACAGCTCAAAGAGCGTGGTATTGAGCTCTCCCGTGAGAAAATCGTAAAGATTGCTTCGCAGATTAAAATGAGGGCTACATTCCCCGAGGAGTTCTGGGGCTTGTCGTCATTCCTCTTTGAGGCTCCCACCACCTACGACGAGAAGGTTACCAAGAAATATTGGAAAGCAGATGCTCCCCGAATCATTGGCGAGTTGAGAAACATTTTGGCAGGCATCGAGGAGTTCTCGGCAGCCGAAATGGAGAAGGTTTGCGGTGCGTGGATTACTGAGAATCAGATTGGTATGGGTCTTGTAATGAACGCTTGGAGGCTCACTATTGTGGGCGAGCCCAAAGGCTTTGGTATGTACGATATGTGCGAGGTACTCGGCAAGGAGGAGAGCCTCCGTCGTATGGACTCGGCACTCGCTGCGCTTCCCAAAGCAGAGTAAGCGGGATTGCGAAAAATCAAAAAAAATGCTAACTTGCGCCTAACTTTTTATAGTTGGGCGCATTTTTTTTGCGAAAAATCAAAAAAAATGCCGCATCCGTGCAACATTTTGAGGTAGTTGTGCATCTATAAAAGTAGGGATTTCAACATAATACACTACTGCTATGAAGAATAAAATTTTGAAATGGATTTTCGGTATTCTCGGCTTTTCTGGCATAGCCTCTTCTTGTGCCCCCTCCAACAATGATGACTGGGGCGAGCAGGCTGCGATGTATGGTTGCCCAATGGCTACCTATATTGCAAATATTGAAGTAAAGGATGGGGCGACGGACACCCCCATAGAGGGCATCCGTGTAAGTTCCGTATTTAGAATTAAAACAGAGGATTGGGACGAGGAACAGAATGTAATCGTAGTGAGAGAACTTATCGACACGATTACAACAGCCTTAACCAATGCCGAGGGCAAGACCACTTTACAATGGAGTCGTGGTGCCTTCAACAATAGCGAGATTGTTGCAGATGATATCGACGATGAGGCAAACGGTGGCAAGTACAACTCCGCATCGCTAACCATAACCACCAATAGTGGCGACTATGTAGGTGGTAGCGGTTGGGACTTAGGCACTGCAACACACAATATATCATTTTCACTCACAAAGAAATAACCCACAAAAACACCTATTATGAAGAATGAATTGCCCAAGTGGCTTATGGCAATTTTAGGATTTGCAGGCTTTACGAGTTGCGAAATAGGCGCCACAATGTACGGCTGCCCTACCGTTGATTACAATGTCGCAGCACAAGTTCGCAATGAGCAGGGCGAAGGCATTGGCGACATCAAAGTGAGCCTCGTGAGGAACTTGCCCGAATTACCCCAGCCCGACACCGTTGCCATTGGACTTACTGACGCATCGGGCTATTGCCTAATCAAACACAGCGACACAGGATTTGGCTCGCCCGAAACATTCATTATCGGCTTTGATGATATTGATGGCGAGGCACGAGGTGGCAAGTACAAATCGACCCACATCGTTCACACCTTCGAGGAGTTCAAGGGTGGTGATGGTAGTTGGTATAACGGCTTCTCAACCGTCTATCCCGAGGTTACACTCAAAAAAGAGAAATAACCGCCACATAATCAACAACAAAGGCAACCCGAGAAGGTTGCCTTTGTTGTTATTTTTCAGCCCTTTCGCTCTGCTTTGAATGGCGAGCAAGCTGGCGACTATTGTAGAGATTTTGCCAGATGATATATGCCGTCGGGGCGACCGAGGAGAGTGGATGCAGGTAGGTCTGCGCCAAAAGAACCGCAAGTAGCGTATTCTTCTGTCCGACCGACTGAGCTCCCGCAACTTCATCACCAAACCTCCTACCCCACCATTTACCAAGCGCAAATTGCCCCAAGCAGAGCACGCCCGACAGCAGAGCCATTGCCACCTCCAAGTGGAGATTTTCGATGGGCTGTGCGAGTATATATTCAGTCGTGGAGGCGATGATAATCACAAGCGATGAGAGCCACAGATAAAACGACAGTGACTGATGTTTCTGGACCCACTCAAAACCTTTGGGAGTAACCACACCGAGCAGTTGTGCCGCCACAAATGGCGCAACAACCAGCAACAAAAGTTTGCGGAGCACAAGCCAGAATGAGGTCAGAAATGGAAGTGTCGTACCACTACCCATAAGCGAGAAAACGACGGGGGCAACAAGCGCCATAGCCATATGTGAAAGGAGCATAAAAGTGGTCATCGTCGTAACACTGCCTCCCATCATTCCACCCACCACAACAGACGCCATAGCAGTGGGAATAAAGGCACAAATCATCACACCCTGACACACTATTTCATTCACTCCACACCACTTCAATAAAAGGTAGAGCCCGACACCACCAACAAGCTGAAAAACAAGCTGTCCAATATGCACTTTTTGCAGTCGCAATTCGCCTATTCGCACCCTCGTAAAAGTGACAAAAAGCATACTTGCGATAATGTAGGGCGAGAGCACATCAAGCCCCGCAAAAACCTTATGAAAAAGCGAGCCCACAGCAAGTGCTATGGGCATCGAATATGTCCTCAGTTTCGGACTCATTGTTTCGCTTTTTGGGGGTTATTATTTCTGACGGAAATAGATCTGCATAGGCACACCGCAGAAATCCCAATGCTCCCTCATCTTGTTCTCCAAGAATCGGCGATAGTGGTCACGGATATACTGTGGCAAGTTCACGAAGAATGCAAACGAAGGTGTCACAGTGGGCAACTGAGTAATGTACTTAATCTTGATATATTTACCCTTGGTCATTGGGGGAGGTGTCTCCTCAATGATGGGAAGCAGATACTCATTCAACTCGCTTGTGGAGATGCGACGACGGCGTGCCTCATATACCTGAATTGCAGTCTGCAATACATCCATAATGCGCTGTTTGTTGATTACCGAGGTGAAGATGATGGGCACATCGTTGAAGGGAGCAAGTTTTGCTTGGAGAGCCTCTTTCCACTCCTTCATTGTATTGTTGCTCTTCTCAATCAAATCCCACTTATTCACCACAATCACGCAACCTTTTTTGTTGCGAACGATAAGCGAAAAGATGTTCATATCCTGCGACTCAATTCCCTGACGAGCATCCAACATCAGCACGCACACATCGGAGTTCTCAATAGCCCTAATAGAGCGCATAACTGAGTAGAATTCAAGGTCTTCGGTCACTTTACCCTTCTTGCGCAGACCTGCGGTATCCACCAGATAGAAGTCCAATCCAAACTTATTATATCGTGTGTTGATACTATCACGCGTAGTACCTGCAATGTTGGTCACAATGTTCCTCTCGGTGCCCAAGAGAGCGTTGGTAAGCGACGACTTACCCACATTGGGGCGACCTACGATAGTGATGCGGGGCAACTCCTCCTCCACTTCGGGCTTATCCTCGGGCAACATCTCCACGATTTTGTCCATCAAATCGCCCGTACCGCTACCACTCATAGAGCTAATGCAATAGGGGTCACCAAGACCGAGTGCATAGAACTCGTTGGAGCCATAGATAAGGTCATAGTTATCAACCTTATTCACAACCAACAAGTGGGGCTTTTTGCTACGACGCAACACATCTGCCACCATCTGGTCGAGGTCGGTAATGCCTGTTGATACCTCCACCATAAAGAGAATCAAATCTGCCTCGTCAATCGCAAGGTGCACCTGCTTACGAATCTCTTCCTCGAAAGCGTCGTCACTACCCACCGAGTAACCACCGGTGTCGATGAGCGAAAACTCCTTTCCATTCCAATCGGTTTTACCATAGTGGCGGTCACGAGTCGTACCTGCGGTGGAATCCACGATAGCCTGACGCATACCTACCAAACGGTTGAAAAATGTACTCTTGCCCACATTGGGGCGACCAACTATTGCGACTAAACTCATAATATTATTCGATTATTTCGGGTGCAAAGATAAGTAACTTTTAAGAAAAACTTTGATTTTTAGCACCATTTTTGGAATTATATGCTATATTTGCGACACGGATGGCTATACAATTAAGGTATCACCAACAATTTATTCACAAAATACTATGAAAAAATTTCTACTTCTCGCAACCATCGCACTCTGCTCAACCGTGACTGCAAGTGCCGGCAATGGACTTTTCGGCATCCTCAATGTCGGTGGTCGCATCGGTATCATCTCATCGAGCGAAACTATCCCCACAAGCAGTGATGATATCAAGGATTACATCTCTGCCGAGGGCACTGGTTGGACTGGCAGCGTCTTTGCACGCATCAACATTCCCAAACTCCCCATCTATATCCAGCCCGAGTTGCAGTACACAAAAACAACCATCGATCTTCCCAAGTTCAACCTCGACTATCTGCTTGGCAAAGAGGAAGAGGGCATCGAGAGCCACCGCTACATTGATATGCCCATATTATTGGGTGCCGAATTCGGCTTGGGTAGTCTTGTGAGCGTGAGAGTCAATGCAGGTCCCGTATTTGCCATTACTTCCGAAAAAGGCTTCAAGGATCTCACAAAGGATGATTTTATTCAGGCGTGGGACACACTTGTTGCTGAGCCCAAGATGAGTTGGACAGCAGGTCTTGGCGTGAAAGTATTGGGACTCATTGCCGAAATTCGCTACAATGGCAACTTCGATAGCGACAATGTAGAGAGCGCATCGCTGGTTGGTAGCATCAACCCCAACCGCACAAGTTGGAATATGAGCGTTGGCGTAATGTTCTAAAAAACCACTTTTGAGAGCAAATTAAAATAGGAAATGTCTTTATTTCCAAAAAATTACTATATTTGTGGTGTACCACAAAACCCAAATCAGAAAAATAAGTTTAACTAATTCCAATAAAAACATAGTTATGAAGAAAATTTTTATGTTGGTTGCAGTTGCTTTGATGGCAATTTCGACCGTTAATGCACAGAGTCACAAATGGCTTTGGTTTGGTGCAAAGGCAGGTTTGAGCTCTAATGCAGCAGTTGAGACTATGACTGGCGAGGCTCTCCAAGATGTATTGGATGGCGCTATGGGCTATAATGCAGGTCTTATGCTTCGCTTGAATGTACCTATGGGCATCTTCTCGCTCCACCTCCAGCCTGAGGTTATGTACAACTGGCAGAAAGGTCAGCTCAAAAACCCCGCAGGTCAGGTAGAGATTAAGAATGTAACTCTCAATGAGCTCAGCGTTCCTGTATTGGCAGGTGCTGGTCTTGACCTCGGTTTGTTCAACGCACGAGTTCAGGCAGGTCCCGTTGTGAAGTTCAACTCCAATGCACACCTCACAGGCGAGAATGCAAACCTCGAAGGTATCAACTGGAAGGATGTTTCCTACACTTGGGCAGCAGGTGTTGGTCTTGACATCTTCAACTTCATTATGGTTGATTTCCGCTACCTCGGTGGTTGGAACGAGGGTTGCGAGCCTACCAACATCGGCGAGCTCTTCAACTTCGACAACATCAACAAAGAGGCAAACGCTTGGTATGTTTCTTTGGGTATTATGTTCTAATGCCGTAAAACAGATATATGGCAGAGAAGAACATATCCATTGATGGTATTGGACTTCTCGACTTCTATGGGGTCGCAAATTCTAATTTCAACAGGATTTGCGACCTTTTTCCTAAGCTCCGCCTTGTCGCTCGTGGCAATAGCATAAAGGCTATCGGCAGCGACGACGAGATCGCACGCTTGGAGGAGAGGTTGGGTTCACTGATACTCTATTACAACAAGTACGGTCACATCTCGGTGAGCGTCGTAAATCAGATCTTTCAAGGCGGACTTCCCCACACGGAGGGCGAGCCACAAGATGCTGATGTCATCGTCGTGGGCAACAATGGGCTCATCGTCAAGGCTCGTACTCAAAACCAACAAAAACTCGTTGAGCTCTATAAGACCAACGACCTATTGATGGCTGTGGGTCCCGCAGGTAGCGGTAAGACCTACACTGCTATCGCACTTGCTGTGGGTGCGCTCAAAAACCGTGAGGTCAAGCGCATTATCCTCACCCGCCCCGCCGTGGAGGCTGGTGAGAGGCTCGGTTTTCTCCCAGGCGACCTCAAAGAGAAACTCGATCCCTATCTGCAACCACTATATGATGCGCTGAATGATATGATTCCAGCTGCCAAGTTGCAGAAATTCATTGAGGAGGGTGTGGTACAAATTGCTCCTCTGGCATATATGCGTGGTCGCACATTGGACAACGCTTTTGTAATTCTTGATGAGGCGCAGAATACTACCCTGCCCCAAATCAAGATGTTCCTAACTCGTATGGGACGCAATGCAAAATTCATAGTTACGGGCGACCTGACGCAGATAGACCTTCCCAAGAAGAGCGACTCGGGCTTAGCTCGCACCGTAGAGATGCTTCGTGGCATTGATGGCATCGGTATTGTAGAGTTCGACAATAAGGATATCATTCGCCACGCACTGGTAAGTCGCATCGTCAAAGCCTTCGATGGCAAGGGCGACGAGGATGCTACGAGTAAAGATGACAACAAAGAACAACAATAGATACATTAACACTAAAAACCTGATAGAATTATGGACAAAAATTTGTCGAAACTTGCGCCCTCTGCGCTTTGGAAAAACTTTGAGGGTCTTTGCCAGCACCCCCACCCCTCCAACAATGAGGAGGCTGCTCGTGTTTACATCCGTAACTTCATAAAGAGCATTGGCTTGGATTATACCGAGGATGAGGCTCACAATATTCTTGTGAAGAAGCCTGCAACTGCTGGTATGGAGAATCGCAAGACTATCGTTTTGCAGGCCCACATCGATATGGTCCCCCAGAAGAACTCCGACAAAGAGTTCAACTTCGACACCGACCCCATCGAGGCTTACATTGATGGCGAGTGGGTAACTGCCAATGGTACCACTTTGGGTGCGGACAACGGCATCGGTGTTGCTGCTATGATGGCAGTTTTGGAGGCAAAAGACCTCAAACACGGTCCCATCGAGGCTCTCTTCACCGCAACCGAGGAGACCGGTATGGATGGTGCATTTGGCTTGAAGGCAGGTCAGTTGAAGGGCGATATTATGCTCAATATGGACTCCGAGACCGAGGGCGAGCTCTATGTTGGCTGTGCTGGTGGTATGGATTTCAATGCTACTTTGCGCTATGGTACTGGTCGCATTATGAAGAGCGATTTCAGCGCTTATAGACTTGAAATCAAAGGCTTGAAGGGCGGTCACTCGGGTATGGAGATTATCCTCCAAAGGGCAAACTCCAACAAACTTATGTGCCGTTTCCTGAAAACATTTATGGATAAATATGGCATCTTGCTCTGCAATATTGATGGTGGTGGTCTGAGGAATGCAATTCCCAGGGAGGCATTCGCAACCGTTGCTGTCCTGAAACAGTATGAAAAGAAATTCCTTGCAGCTGTTAAACGCTACGAGAAACTCTACCAGAGCGAGTATAAGGGTATCGAGGATAGCATTTCGTTCAAGGCAGTGCCCGTTAAGTGCCCCTCGAAGTGCATCGACATCTTCGACACTCAGGACCTGATTGACGCAGTTGTTGGTCTGCCCAATGGCATTGCTAAGATGAGCACCACTATGCCTGGTCTTGTTCAGACTTCGACCAACTTGGCAAGGGTCGTATCCGAGAAGGGTAAGTTCAACATCCTCTGCCTCTTGCGCAGCTCTGTGCGTAGCGAGAAGGAGGCTCTTGCACAGCAGATGAAGACCATCTGTGAGATGGCAGGTGCGAGCGTCAAACTCAGTGGCTCCTACGATGGTTGGAATCCCAACCCCGAGTCGCCCATTCTCCACACTATGCAGGAGGGTTACAAGGCACTCTACGGCAAAGAGCCCAAGATTATGGCAATTCACGCAGGTTTGGAGTGTGGTATCATTGGTGGCATCTATCCCAAGATGGATATGATTTCGTTTGGTCCCACCATCTGCTACCCCCACTCGCCCGACGAGAAGGTGAATATCGCTTCGGTGGAGAAGTTCTACAACTATCTCTGCTACACTTTGGAGCACGCTCCTTTGAAATAAGCGACAAGGAGGTGGCGCAATGGTTGCGCTCCATACTCAAACGGACAAAGATTTGTGCGCTTAATACCCAGCGGTGGTATAGGCGCACAATCTTGCGAAAAGAAACAATGAAGAACTTAGGTTATGAGTAAGAACAACAGGTGGCTCGCCATTGTCAATCTGCTTTCGGGCAGTGGCAAGTGCGGGCGTGACTGGGAACATATAGCAAGGATGCTCTATGCCAAGGGTATCGACTTCGATACCGTATTTACGGGCTATCGCTACCACGCCATAGAGCTTGCCAAGAGAGGTATCGTAGAGGACGGCTACCGCAATCTGATTGCTATCGGTGGCGACGGCACCATTCACGAGGTTGCAAATGGTATTCTTTTGCAGACGGAAGTTCCCTCCACTGAGGTTAGGATGGGTGTTATTCCCGTGGGTACGGGTAACGACTGGATTCGCTCCTACGACCTTCCTCGTGACTACGAGGGCGCCATTGAGGTGCTCGTGGGTGGCAAGGAGTTTGTGCAGGATGTCGCAAAGGCGACCTTCACAAATCGTGACGGCAAACAGGAGAGCCGCTACTGCGTAAATGTGAGTGGTGCGGGTCTGGATGCCTTCGTGAACTTGAAGGTCTGCAAGATGAAGGATAAGGGCAAGAATGGTAAAATGGCATATATCAGCCAATTGGCAAAGTCTGTTTTGGAATATCGCTCGTGCCGTATGACGGTGAGGGTCGATGGCGTCAATGAGGCTAAGGGGTTGATTATGAGCACTGCTGTGGGCATTGGCAAATTCAATGGTAGTGGTATGCTCCAACTTCCCGACTCGAAGGCAGACGACGGACTTTTGGATGTTACGGTCATCGAAACGATGTCCGTACCTCGCATTCTTATGGTTGTAGGCAAACTCTTCGACGGCAAGATTTACTCGGTAAAGAGGGTTCAAAACTTCAAAGGGCGCACTATTGAAGTTCTCTCCGACGAGGTGCGTGAGATGGAGATTGATGGCGAGGCTCTCGGCACAACGCCCGTCAGGTATGAGATTGAGGATAAGCGCCTGAAAATCCTCATTCCCGACAAGGCAACCAAATAGAACAAATTATGAATCAACTTTCGGAGTTTATTGGTGCCAAGGTAGAGGCACAAAGGGCATATTTTGGTAGTGGTGCGACACTCTCTCGTGAGTTTCGTGTGCGCCAACTGCGCAAGCTCAAAGAGGCTCTTGCCGTGTGGGAAAAACCACTATGCGAGGCTCTATGGAAGGATTTGCACAAATCATACGAGGAGGCAGTGATGACCGAGCTGAGCATTGTTAGGGGCGAGATTGACAACCACCTGCGCCACCTTAGGCGCTGGATGCGTGACGAACACCCCTCCTCGCCCATCAAGATGTTTCCCTCCCGCACGAGGATTACAACAGAGCCTTTGGGTACTGCCCTCATCATCTCCCCTTGGAACTACCCAGTGCAACTCCTACTCAACCCCCTCGTGGGTGCAATTTCGGCGGGATGTACGGCTGTGCTTAAAACTTCGCCCTCAGTACCCCACACCTCACAGATACTCATTCAGATGATTGGTTGCACCTTCGAGGAGCAGTATATCACTGCACTGGGAGGTCATAGGGATATCAACACAGCTCTGCTCGAACAACATTTCGATCTGATTTTCTTCACGGGTTCACCCTCGCTTGGCAGAGTTGTGATGGAGTCGGCGGCAAAGAATCTCACCCCCGTAGTGTTGGAGTTGGGTGGCAAGAGCCCCTGCATTGTGGATAAAGAGGCGAATGTGGAGATTGCCGCCAAACGCATCGCTTGGGGCAAGACAATCAATGCGGGTCAGACCTGCATTGCCCCAGACTACCTGTTGATTCACTCCTCACAGAAGGAGAAGTTTGTGAAGGCTTTTAAGGAGGCGCTCCGAACCCTTCACGGCGAAAATCCTGCGGAAAGCAAACACTTTGGTCGCATTGTGAGCGACAAGGCATTCGAGCGCCTTTTGGGCTACTTGAAGGAGGGCAAAACGCTCATTGGTGGCGAGAGCGACGCTTCGGTGCGCTACATCGCTCCAACGCTCTTGGAGGTGGATGATTTGAATGTGAAGGTTATGCAGGAGGAGATTTTTGGTCCAATTCTCCCACTTCTGACCTTCGAGAATAGGGATGAAGTTGTGGAGTTTGTGACCGAACGCCCCCACCCTCTGGCACTCTATTACTTTGGCGATGGGCGCAAGGCGGAGCAGATTCTTCGTCGAGCCATTTCGGGCGGTGCGTGCATCAACGACACGATTATGCACATTGCAAACGACAGAGCACCCTTTGGTGGTGTTGGTGCGTCGGGTATGGGTCGTTATCACGGCAAGGAGAGTTTCCTTGCCTTTTCCCACCGCCGAACGATTGTTTCCACCCCCAGATGCATCGACCTACCTCTGCGCTATATGCCCTACAAACTATTTGGACTCATCAAGCGTTTGCTCTAATAGTTGCACCACACAACACAATGACACAAAAAGAAAATCTGCTCCCCACTCGGGGAGCAGATTTTCTTTTCTATCGTCTTTCAGCGAATTAGAAGCTGAATTTGCGACCACCTACGGTGTAGGGTTTCACACCAAAGGTATTGAGTTTTTTACCCTCTGTCTTATCAACCTTGTAGCCCATAGTCGAAACCTTAGCGGGAGCCTCAGCAGCTGCTGCGGGAGTCAAAGCAAGGGGGAAGTAAGGAGTGATATTGCTCAAAGGATATACATAACCGTTGGGGTCATTATCAAACTGTACATACAAGCCCATCGAGTAGAGCTCCAGATCATAATCAGAGTAGTCGCCACCAACAAGCATCCTACCCGATTCGGTATTCATAATATAAGCCTCCAAACCAGTGTATATCATAGCCTCGCCACCCTCAATAACCTCTGCGAGCAGATAGATAGTACCAGTGCCATCTTCGCCAAAATCAACACCTGTGGCAATAGCATCTGCATACAAAATCAAAGCGTCGTAGTCTGCATAGTACTCAACCAAGATAGGGCAACCTGTGACATTAGTCCAACCATCCAAGTAGTAGAAGCAGTTATTGAGAGCGTGCGAGATAGTGATGTCGAACGAAATAGGACCATCCTCGTAAGTACCCTCTGCCTCAGGATTCTCAGCGGGAATATAGGTCGAACCCTCGCCTGCCGCTGTCCAAGTGCCAAGCCAAGCGCTATACTCTGCGGTAGGCTCGCCCTCTACAACCTCAAACTCAGTGTATGCATATACACGAGCGACGCTCTCGTCGGCGTTGATACCGACCATATATGCAACATACTGACCAGGATAGATGTCGTTACCCAAAACAGCCTGAGTATTACCCGAGTTCAAAAGGGCATCCCAGGTGTAGTTTGTACCATAGGACTGGTTGTACTTGGCGATATAAGCCTTCAACGAAGGAATAATACCATCTGCTACATAGTTGTAGAGGTTATCCTTTGTGGATGCCCAATCCTCTACGCTCATATAATCCAAGAAGTAGGTGCTGGTGTCGCCTTCTGCAACGGTTGCAATCAAGCAGTTGGTTGCAACAACAGGCTGACCGTTTTCATCAACACCTTCCATTTTTGCAGCATACTCAATGGTCCAATCTGCATTCACGGTCATACTCTTACCATCATCAGTCTTGAAGGGTGCCGAGCCAGCAGTACCATAAACGCTACCGTCTTCTTTCACACCGAATGCTACATACTTGTAGTTGGTATCGAGTTCAAGATCAGTAAGCTCGATGGTTTTGCTAACGCCAGTGAGAAGATCCTCTGCTGTAACCTCAGCAACTTTCTCATAAACCAACGAGAGGTCCGATTTCTTGGTATCGGTAGTTACAAAACCATACCAAGTGTCGGTCTCAGCACCATTGTGCGAAACAGTAACAGTAGCAACACCCTCGCCTGCCGAAACAACTGCAACCGAGAAAGTAACATCGGTGTTCTCATTTTCATTTCCACCTTCGGGAACAACAGCACAAGAAACCATTGCCAACGATGCGAACAACACGGCTGCGCACATCATCAAGTTTTTCATAAATTTCATTGTCGTAAAAAATTAGTTAATAAATTAAAAATATAAAATCGTTTTGTTCTCTATCATTTCACACTTTGGAGACCAAAGTCCCACGCTCAGAAAGCACCTCAATGTGCCTTATAACGACCTCTCAAAGCCGATTTTAACACAAATTTCGGAAAAATAATTCAAACTTCCAAATAAAATCATAGGAGAATTGACAATTAACAAACGAGTATTGAAAAACATCACGCCCCCTATTCACGCATCCCTCGCTACTCCAAGCCCCGAATTATCCACCTATTGGCATCATCTATGACTGTGTTTTCGAGAGCCATAAGATAGATTTGCGTGGTCTGCTCGGAGGTGTGCCCCATTCCTGCGCTAATGACCGAGAGGGGCACATTGTGTTTTCTCGCAGCCGTTGCCCAGCTGTGGCGGGCAGTGTAGGAGGTCAGCTTGCACCCACACCCCACCATTTGCGACAACCTACCGAGTTGGCGGTTGTAGGTATTAAGCGCCACGCAATACTGCCCATACGCCTCCGCCACATCTTCGCTACTCAGCAAGGGAAAGAGATAGGGTGAAGCATTTGAAGCGTAACGGTCTATGATTCGCTGAATGGTCGGCTCAACCCTTACTACAAGCAGTTGTCCCGTCTTATGTCGGCGGTAGATAATCGTTCCACACTGCAAATCACGCTTGCGCAGGTGGGCAATATCCACAAAAGCCATCCCACGAGTGCAGTAGCTGAAAATAAACACATCACGGCTCAGTGCCAGCACAGAGCCCTCTGGGAGTTGCAGTTTGTACAGTTCTGAAATAACACTCTCGGACACTGCACGCTTGCGGGTTTGGTCAATACCCGTATATACCTCTATAAATATAGGCTCTTGCCGAACGAGCCGTTGGCGCACCGCTTTATTATACACCGCCCGCAGAATACGCATATAGAACGATATGGAGTTACGCACCAGTCCTCGCTTTACAAGGTGGGCATTATATGCCACCACAACCTCCTCCGTAAAATCTGCAAGCGCAAGCCTTCCACCATCGAGAAACGCCCTAAAACTATCCATCGCCTTCTCGTAGTTCTTCGCCGTACCCAATCGATTGGTTGCTCGGAGTTGTTCCACCTGCACCTGCATATAGTCCAACACCTGTACATCACATCGTTTCACTCTTCTGCGACCTCCATTCAAAATAGTCGCTCTCTCTGTTTTCCTTGTCATAACATTCAATCATTTGTTTAGAAATAAGAAAAGGCTTCCATTCCGAAGAATGAAAGCCTTGTTTTGTTTTTCTTTGTTTTACCGAGGAGTCACCCTATCAGCGGCGGCAAATCTTGGCAAAGTCGCACCACTGGCACACCTTTTCATCCTCGGTGGCAGTAAATGGCACCTGAGGGTCGAAGAGTTCCCGCAAAGTTTGGGCAAGCAGTGCCTCAAACTCCTCACGATAGTCGTCGTAGGAGGTCACAGGGCGGTCGGCACTCTCATCATTCAAGAGGGGCGAATAGTCCTCCTTTCCGAGGTAGCGCACATAGTAGAGCGAGGGCACAGCCCCCTTTCCCGTAAGTTCGCCACGAGATTGCATACGCTCGGCAACCATTGAATATATGAGCGTCTGCAACACAGCACCATTGCGACCCTCGGGCAAGTGCGAGAGGAGCGAAGTGAGTCCGGCAAAGTCCTTATGCAGCGAGCCAGTCTTATAATCCACAATCCTCAATTTACCATCGGGCAGGCAGTCAATACGATCCGAGAAGCCATAAAATCTCACACTACACTGCTCATCAAACTCAAAATCGGCAGACATCTCTTGTTCGAGGTATCCAATCTTAAACTCTCCCCTATCTACTGAGCTATCAAATGGCAAAAGGCAAGTCGTGAGGTATTTTTCGACCGTATCTCGCACAACAAGCAGGCTACCGCCATATTCACTCTCGGGCACCGCCTCGCCTGCGAAATAATCCTCGCTAATTGCATCTACCACCGCTTGATGCACACTCTCAGCATTGAGTTTTGGAAGGTAATCAGCAGGGCGCAAACCGTTTTTCTGCATAGGTTTATAGAGAAGCTCCGCCGCCTTATGGAAGATTGTACCGAAGAGTGCGCTATCCACACCCTCCTCAATCTCCTCCTCCGTGCGGATGCCCGCAATAGCCTTGAAGTAGAATTTAAGCCCACACTCCATATAGTTATTGAAGGTAGAGGGCGAGAGGCGTTTGCCCACACCTCCATCCTTATCCACAAGGTAGTTTCTCAATCGTGCCAACACACCGCCACGCTTCTCGACCACAATATATCTCTCTTCGGCAAGACTCACATTGAGGCTCTTTTCGATGCGCTCAACATTGTGGGGACTCTCGAAATCGAGCTGATAAATATACCTACTCTGCTCGCCCGTACTCTTCTCATCCGCCACAGAGCAATAGACCATATCAACCCTCTCGGCTCGCTGAATAAGGCGGTAGAAGTAGTAGGCATAGACACCCTCATTGTGGCGAGGAGTGGGCATACCGTAGGCGTAGCGCAGATTATAGGGGATGAATGAGGTATCTGTTATGCGTCCCGATGGGAAGTTATCATCGTTCATCGAAAGCAGGATAACATTATCGAAGTCGAGGTTTCGGGTTTCGAGAATACCCATCACCTGAACACCACTCAGTGGCTCTCCACTATATGGAATTCTCACACCCTGCAACACCCTACGCAACAATGACACATAGGTCGAAAGGGTCATCTTCACTCCACAGCGTGCAATCGAATTATCGGTTTTGCGCACCACCTCATCAATGAGTCCGAAGCACTCCTTATTGAGTGCCCTGCGCTCTGTGGTTTCGTGTGCAATCTCCACCTTTGCAACCTCACTCAACACCCCCAAGAGATAATCTTTCAGCGAGGGGTATTCGCTATGGTGCGTAAAGAGCCTATCGAGCAGTTCCACACGCCCAACCAAGCGCTCACGAGCAACATATATCCTACCTTGCGTAAAAATCTCCTTGCGCAACTCGGAGCACCTCTTCCTATCGAGCGCCACGATGAAGGGATGACCAAGCAGACCCTCCACATCGGAGTAGTAGAACGACACCACACCCGCCCTTGTCTGTCGTGAGCGCAATTGGAGTTGAAGGAGTCGCTCCGTAAAGCTATAAGCCAATGTGGAACGCAGGGGATACCCCATTGTAATATTGACCTTACCAATACTGTCGGGAAGCGAGTAGAGCAGCGGCGAAAGCAAACCCTCATCAGTTAAGACTATTGCCGTATTGCGGTCTATCTTACCATCCTGTGCCACAATTTCCTCCACAAATTCGCCCACATATTTACACTGCAACGATGAGGAGGCTGTGGAGATAGCCCTTATCTGCTTGGGCTCGGCAAAGTGGCTCACAAGACTGAACGAGGCTGGCGATGGATAACGACGGAGGTTCTCCCTCACAAACAGACCCGCCTCCTGCTTTTCATCTTTGAGGTAGTAGTCATCGTAATCCCAGTAAAAATCAGCCTCGTGGGCGTTTTTCAGGTGGTCAAACAGCACTCTTTCGGCAGCCGAAAGAGCATTGAAACCAACAACCACATAGCCCCCCTCGGGCAATTCCACATCTCCCGAGCGCAACCTTTCGGCAGCCCTGCGATAGATCATACCAGTGTATCCCACCCCCTGCTCCGAGAGTCTTTCTCGGAAGGTCTTATAGGTGGGGAGCAAAATTCGCCAAATGGATAGGAAGCGCTCCTTATGGGAGGAGTGTTTGCGAGTGGGCTCAAACTCTCGCCAGAAACGATTCACCATACGAAGTTGCTCCTCAGTCATATAGGAAGCCACATCGGCATCCACCTCCTTCAAGTCCGCAATGTTGCCAAAGAGCATATCGGCATCAATGAGGTATTTATCCACAGCATCGAAATCACCGAGCAAAACCTCGCCCCAGCGATAGAAACTATCGAAACTCTCCTCCTTACCCTCTCCACGACTCTCATTGTAGAGTTCCGAGTAGATGCGGTAGAGCTCCGTGATGGCGGCAATAGAGTCCGCCCTCTCCAAGCCCGCAAGGGAAACCATCAACGAGTCAATGGAGAGATATTCGGGTGCCCAGATAGGTTTATTCGCAATTTTCGAGAGGGCATCCACAAAAAACACCCTCGTACGAGTATTGGGGAGAATCAGCTTCAATTCCCCCACTCTCTCGCCATATCGTGCCCAAAGGTCGGCAGCAACACTCTCTAAAAATTTTTGCATAGTCAAAGGTACGATTTCTTTGCAGGTATAACAAATAATTTCTACCTTTAACCAATAATTTTTCATCTTTTTCTAATACGCAATGGGAAGAGTAGATATTCTAAGCGCCTCGGCAGGATCGGGCAAGACATATCGTTTGGCTTATAGTTACATCAAAACGCTCTTGGAAGAGCCCAACAACTATCGCCATATTCTCGCCGTAACCTTCACAAACAAGGCGACTGACGAGCTTAAAAGTCGAATACTCACCCAATTAAACCTATTGGCAAAAGGCGAAAAGAGTGATTTTGACGGCTCGCTTAATGATGATGGTTACGATATGGAGTTCGTGAGGCGCAATGCAGCCACAGCCCGTAACCTCATCCTTCACGACTACAACAACTTTGCGGTGATGACCATCGACAAGTTCTTCCAGAGGGTTATGCGTGCCTTCATCAAGGAGATTGGCATTGAACTCAACTTCAACCTCGAACTTCACACCGACTCTCTACTCGATGAGGCTGCCGATAGGATGCTCGACGAGGTCGCTTCCGACAGAAATCTCTACGCTTGGATTATGAACTACATCGGGGATAATATCTCCGAAGGTGCATCGTGGAATATCAAGAGCGCCATCGTGGAACTGGGCAAGGAGCTTTTTGGCGAGGAGTACAAGCACGCACAAATATCATCCGAGGACAAGCCAGAGCTCGAAAGACTATCCAAAGAAATGACCGCCAAAGCCAAAGCCCTCACGAAAGATTACCGCCATTTGGCGCAGGAATTCATCTCTCTGATGGATGCTCACGCCCTTACTGCGGGCGACTTCAAGGGTGGTGAGCGCAGTGGTGTAGCAAGTTACATTCAGAAGGTTGCCTCTGGTATTATCGAAAAGCCAAGCAAAGCCGCCCTCAATGCTCTCGAAAATGATGAGTGGCACAAGGCGGGCAAAAGCGATGCCTTCTATCGCATCGACACCATTGCCCCCCAGCTGAGGGATATCATCACTCGAATGGTTGCACTCTACCCCAAAGCCATCGTGGCGGAAAACACCCGCAAGGTCATTGCTTCTCACTATCGAGATTTTGCACTGCTTGCCGACTTGCGCACACGCATCGACGCAATATGCACTGAGGGCGACATTCTACCCATCTCCGATGTGGGCGAACTGATAGCCTCGCTTGTGGCAGATAACGACGCACCCTTCATCTATGAGAAGTCGGGCAATCGCTACGACTACTTTATGATTGATGAATTTCAAGACACCTCCACTATGCAGTGGCGCAACTTCACCCCTCTGTTACACAATGCATTGGCACAAAGCGCAGGTGCTCCCGTACTCCTCGTGGGCGACATCAAGCAGTCCATCTACCGTTGGAGGGGTGGCGATTGGAGCCTGCTGGCAAGTGGCGTGGAGAGTGAGTTTGGCGATGTGAAATATGAGCCTCTGAAAATCAACCGTCGTAGCACCAAAGAGGTTGTGGAGTTCAACAATGGGCTCACGGAGGCTGCAATGAATAGCATTTCGGACGCTATTAACAAAGAGCTCGAAACGGCGCATAGCAAGGGATATATCTCCACCTCGCTCCAAGCACAACTTGGCAGTATGGTAACCGATGCCTACAAAGATTATGAGCAGACGGTCAAGGAAAATGCAGGAACAGGCTATGTAACCGTGCTCGACTATGACAAAAAGAGATCGCCCAATCCAACCATTGCACGCATTGAGGAGTTGCAATCGAGGGGGTATCGTGCGAGTGATATAGCAGTGTTGGTGCGTACCAATCGTGAGGCTCGCAAGATTGCTGCCGAGATTTTGGAGCACAAGAATAGCCCCGAGCGTGATCCTCGCTTTGTCTTTGATGTCGTAACACAAGAGGCGCTGGCTATCAACGCATCGCCAGCTGTAAGGTTTGTGATTGCGTGTATGCAGATTGCCTCATCGCCCGAAGACCGCCTTGCTCGTGCGCTCTACAACGACTATTTCTCACGCCCCTTCGAGGAGTCACTCAGCCACGAAGAGGAGGAGTTCATCTTCTCGCTTGCTACCCTGCAACCCGAGGAGGTCTTCAATGAGATAATGCTCCACTATCCCACTTGCGCATCTAAGAGCGAAGTACCCTATCTGCAAGCCCTTCACAGCCAAATCATTGATTTCTGCTCAAAGAACATTGCCGACACTTCCCTCTTTGTAAAGTGGTGGAACGAGAAGGGCTCTTCGGCTTCGGTGCAACTTCCCCAAGATGCCGACGCAATCACAATCATCACCATCCACAAGTCCAAAGGCTTGGGCTTCAAGGCGGTAATCATTCCCTATTGCAGTTGGAGTTTGCGTCCAATGAATGGCTCGACACTCTGGGCAGAACCCAACACACCTCTCTCGGAGAATATCACCAAGTTCCCTGCCTCGTTCAATAAGGCAATGGCAGAAAGTGAATTTTCACACAGCTACTACACGGAGCTTACGATGGCGGCTATCGACTCGCTCAACACACTATATGTCGCCATCACAAGGGCTAAGCAGGAGTTGCACATTATGGTACCCAGAGATGCCTCCTCCACAACCGTAGGCGACATTGTCCGCAAGATGACAGGTATTTCGGAGGAGAATCCCACATACGAAATGGGCACGCCCGAACAGCAAGCCCCCCGAAAACTTGCCCCTCAATCCATCAGTGAGTTTGGTACCCACTCGCCCGAGGAGAAGATTGCCGTTCGCTACTCCCACCAACGCTACGACGAGGAGAGCGTTGGCGACTACCTTGCACCTCGTGACTATGGTATTCTGATGCACAAAGTAATGGAGAATGCCACCTCCCGTGAGGAGATGGAGCGTTCGCTCGGTCTGCTTGTGACCGATGGCGTAATCTCCACCGAGGAGGCTCAAACCCTCACCGAGAAAATCAACAAAGCAATGGAGGATGAAAGGGTTGCCGAATGGTTTGACGGCTCGTGGGATAGCGTGCGTGGCGAGAGGGATATTATTCACAATGGTCGTTCGTGGCGCCCTGATAGGGTTATGATTCGTGGCGAGGAGGCAGTGGTGGTCGATTACAAATTTGGCATCAACGCCCCCGCATCATACCACAAGCAGATTGAGCGCTATGCCGATCTGCTCCGTCAAATGGGCTACAAGAGCGTAAGTGGCTACCTTTGGTACATTTCCACCGAACACATCGAGCAGGTTGTATAGAATGAGGCGCTCCCTTTACATATCACTCGGCATTCTCTGCGTAGTGCTCGGAGCCTTGGGCGTCGTTCTCCCCGGACTCCCCACTACACCATTCCTACTTGCCGCCTCGTGGCTCTTCTATCGTTCATCGCCACGCCTACAAGAGTGGCTCATTGGCTCACGACTTGGCATCTATATACGCTCCTACGAAGAGCGTGGCGGTATGCGCAAACACACCAAAGTGGCAGTTGTTCTCTTTATGATGGCGATGGTCGCTTGTTCCATCATCTTCTTCATCCACAACGCCATAATTGACTGGATAGTGGGCATTGCAGGCATCATCGGCTCACTGGTTGTCATATTCAAAGTTCCCAACGCTCGTTAGGAATTATTCTTTGTGGGGCGATATGACCAAAGAACTATACCAATACCCGCAAAGACCAATAGCGCAAAGAGGAATGTTTCGAGCCTTACCTTATCCAGCCTCATAATCACAGACAAAACAATCGCTGCGACTGGTTGCAGATAGGAGAAAATGCTCGTTTGAAAGGGCTTAATATGGCGCAAAGCGTAGTTATATAAGAAATTAGGCAGATAGGTCAAAAAACACATAATCACCACAAAAGCTACCGTTGCCTCACGATTCCACCCCGAAAAGTTGCTTTTTGCTAAATCCGAAATACCGAACGGCAAAACCACCATCGCAGCAATCACATAGACCCACATCAGCACCGTCGCCACATTGTATTTGGCGAGCATCTTTTTGAGAAAAACCGTATAGCAAGCTGTCGCAACCACTGCGCAGACCACTAACAAGTCGCCCTCTATGGTCGAAACAACTTGCGAAGAGTGGTCGCCCATAAGAATTATAGCCACCGCACCCGAAAGACCCACAACAAGCCCCACCACCTTTGTGCGTGTGAGCCTATCCACACCCGTTAGCACCGATAGCAACAAAACCACAAGCGGTCCTACGGTATTGATAATCGACCCATCGACTGGCGAGGTGCGTGAGAGTCCAGCCATAAGCGTACCCTTGTGAATAACACCCAAGAGCAGTGCTGCACCAACAAGCGTCGGAATATCTCTGTGCTCAATGCGTTGTACCCCACCCCTTATGGCAGGAATCAGAGCAAGGAGCGCCGTTGCCACAAGTGCTGCCGTGAGCAACAATATGGGCGACAGATAGCGTGGCAGGAGGATGTGGTATAGCGGATAATCTACCGCCCAGAGAAGATTGCACCCCACGAGCGCAAGGTGTGGCAAAAAGGTGTTAGAGGAGGTTGATTGTAGTGCCATTGGACTTTTTTCCACTCCAAGAGCAACATTCGTGCCCTACGCACACTCCCAAAATACAAGGAGCGACACCTATTTGGGTGTCGCTCCTTATAAAATATATCTTCTTTTTGCGCTTAGTCCATTTTGAGCACGGCGAGGAATGCCGACTGAGGCACCTGCACATTACCAATCTGGCGCATACGCTTCTTACCCTTCTTCTGCTTCTCCAAGAGTTTGCGCTTACGGGAAATATCACCACCATAACACTTAGCCGTCACATCCTTACGCACCTGACGCACAGTTTCACGAGCGATAATCTTCGCACCGATAGCTGCCTGAATAGCAATGTCGAACTGCTGGCGGGGGATGAGCTCTTTGAGTTTCTCGCACATCTTGCGACCAAAGTCGTATGCGTGGTCGGTAAAGATGAGTGACGAGAGAGCATCCACAGGCTCACCATTGAGCAGAATATCGAGTTTTGAAAGTTTGCTCTCACGGTAGCCAATCTGGTGGTAGTCGAACGAGGCATAACCACGAGAGATGCTTTTGAGCTTGTCGTAGAAATCGAAGACAATCTCCGAGAGGGGCATATCGAAGTTAATCTCCACCCTCTCTGGACCCAAGAACACCTGATTTACGAGCGTACCACGCTTATCTATGCAAAGTTTAATAACTGCACCGAGGTAGTCGGTCTTTGTGATAATCTGCGCACGAATATATGGTTCCTCAATCTTATCTACCATAGTCAAGTCGGGAAGACCCGAGGGGTTGTGCACATCCACCACCTCGCCCTTCTTGGTCGTCACCTTGAACGACACATTAGGAACGGTGGTAATCACATCCATATCGAACTCCCTATAAAGCCTCTCCTGCACGATTTCCATATGCAACAGACCGAGGAAACCACAGCGGAAGCCAAAGCCGAGCGCCAACGAACTCTCGGGCTCGAAAGTGAGCGATGCGTCATTGAGCTGCAACTTTTCGAGCGAAGCCCTCAAATCCTCATACTCGCTTGCATCCACTGGATAGACACCCGCAAAGACCATAGGTTTCACATCCTCGAAGCCTGCCACGCCCTCCGAGCAAGGATTCTCAATGTGGGTAATGGTATCGCCGACCTTCACATCCTTCGAGGACTTGATACCCGACATAATGTATCCCACATTACCTGCCTTAATCTCGTCTTGCTGAACGAATTTGAGTTTCAGCACGCCAATCTCATCGGCATCGTACTCTGCACCAGTGTTGAAGAACTTAACCCTATCGCCCTTGCGAATAGTACCATTCATCACACGGAAGTAGCCAATAATGCCACGATAGGAGTTGAATACTGAGTCGAAAATGAGCGCCTGCAAGGGTGCGTCTTCATCGCCCTTAGGTGCAGGAATCCTATCCACAATAGCTTCCAAAATATCCTCAATACCTACGCCTGTGCGAGCCGAAGCGCAGAGAATCTCATCAGCATCGCAGCCAATGAGCTCTACAATCTGGTCTTTTACCTCCTCGACCATTGCCGACTCCATATCAATCTTATTGATTACAGGGATAATCTCCAAATCGTGTTCGAGCGCCAAGTAGAGGTTGGAGATGGTCTGTGCCTGAATACCTTGCGAAGCATCCACCACAAGGAGTGCGCCCTCGCACGAAGCGATAGCACGGGAAACCTCATAGGAGAAGTCCACGTGTCCGGGGGTGTCGATAAGGTTGAGTGTATATACCTCGCCACCACGCTCATAGTTCATCTGGATGGCGTGCGACTTGATGGTAATACCCTTCTCACGCTCCAAATCCATATCATCGAGCACCTGATTTTGCAACTCCCTCTCGGAGAGCGTTCCTGTCTCTTCGAGGAGTCGGTCTGCCAGCGTACTCTTGCCGTGGTCGATGTGTGCGATTATACAGAAATTGCGAATGTTTTTCATACTCTCTTATATATAGGGCACAAAAATACGAAATTGTATTGAAAATTGAAAATTGAAAATCGAGGGAAATTCAAAATTAACACTCCTTGCCCGCTTTCGCCCCTCCTACCCTGACTTAGAAGAGAAAATTTTCCTTAAAGTCCTTAATGCCCTTAGCGCCCTTAAATATTATTTTTATCGCAACGCTCTTCGGAAGACAACAAGGGGCGACCTCACTGTGAGGTCGCCCCTTGCAGTTGGTGCAAACAAGCACCTGTTATATGATATTTACTCCCACTCGATGGTTGCCGAAGGTTTGGGCGACATATCGTAGCACACACGGTTTACAGTGGGCACTTCGTCGAGGATTCGTCGAGTAATCCTATCCAAAATTTCCCAATCAATATGCTCGATAGTTGCAGTCATTGCATCGATAGTATTGACCGCACGGATAATCACAGGCCAGTCGTAGCTACGAGCATTATTCCTCACACCCACCGACTTAAAGTCAGGCACAACGGTGAAATACTGCCATACTTTCTTATCCAAGCCAGCCTTTGCGAACTCCTCACGAAGGATTGCATCACTCTCCCTCACTGCCTCCAACCTATCACGAGTGATAGCACCAAGACACCTTACGCCCAAACCAGGACCAGGGAATGGCTGACGATAGACCATCTCATAGGGCAAGCCTAGCTCGACACCACAAGCCCTCACCTCATCTTTGAAGAGCTGTTTGAGGGGCTCTACAAGACCGAACTTCATATCCTCAGGCAGACCGCCTACATTGTGGTGCGATTTGACCATCTTGGCAGTCTTCGTACCACTCTCCACGATATCGGGATAGATAGTACCCTGACCGAGGTAGTCGATACCGTCGAGTTTGCGTGCCTCCTCCTCGAATACACGGATGAACTCGCCACCGATGATTTTGCGTTTCTGCTCGGGATCCTCCACGCCCTCCAACTTTGTCAGAAAGCGCTCGGTTGCATCTACATATACAAGGTTTGCGCAGAGCTGTTTGCCAAATACTTCCACAACTGCCTCGCTCTCGCCCTTACGCATAAGACCGTGATTTACGTGCACACACACGAGGTTGTTGCCAATAGCCTTCAACAACAAAGCTGCCACAACCGACGAATCCACACCACCCGAGAGAGCCAATAAAACTTTCTTGTCGCCAACCTGCTGGCGAATAAGCTCCACTTGGTCGCTCACAAAGTTTTTCATATTCCAGTTAGCCTCAGCCTTGCACACATCGAAGACAAAGCCCTGTACAGCCTCTTTGATAGCCTCTTCGTCATCGGCAAATGCTGCAAGTTTAACCTCACAAAGAGCCTTATCGTGACCTGCTGCAATCACGGGGAAGCCTGCCTCGTAAATCTCGGGGAGCACATCAATCTCCACACCATCGATAACATTATTCTCGCCGCCATTGATAATTACACCCTTCACATTGGGCAGAGCCTTCAACTCCTCGGCTGTGATATCGTGGGGATAAATCTCGCTATATACGCCAAGCGCACGGATTGCCCTCGCCAAAACGGTGTTGTGATGACTACCGAGGTCGAGAATTACAATCATATCCTGTTTCATAATCTATGTTTTTTAATCTTAAATTTTTTTCTTCGTTTTCCTTTTTTACTCACCACGAGTGTAGTTGGGGGCCTCCTTAGTGATGGTCACATCGTGGGGGTGGTTTTCAACCACTGCTGCCGAGGTAATCTTCACAAACTTAGCCTGATGAAGAGCCTCGATATCCTTTGCACCGCAGTAGCCCATACCCGAGCGAAGACCACCAATGAGCTGGTAGATTGTTTCGCTCAGCGTGCCCTTGTAGGGAACTCGTGCAACGATACCCTCGGGAACGAACTTGCTACTATCGCACTTTTCACTCTGGAAATAGCGGTCTTTCGAGCCTGCCTGCATAGCCTCAATAGAGCCCATACCACGATAGGATTTGAATTTACGACCGTTGTAGATAATGGTTTCGCCAGGGGACTCCTCCACGCCTGCGAGCATCGAGCCCATCATCACGCAGTCGCCACCAGCCGCCAACGCCTTCACAACATCGCCCGAGTAGCGCAAACCACCATCAGCAATCACAGGCACACCATACTCGTGCGCAACCTTCGCAGCATTGAAGATAGCTGTAAGCTGAGGTACGCCCACACCCGCAACGATACGGGTAGTACAAATCGAGCCAGGACCGATACCCACCTTGATACCATCGGCACCTGCTTTAATAAGGAACTCGGCAGCCTCAGCAGTTGCAATATTACCCACAAGGACATCAATCTGGGGGAATGCAGCCTTCACCGCCTTCAAAGTGTTGGTCACATTTGCCGAGTGACCGTGTGCGGTGTCGATAACCACCGCATCAACACCAGCCTCCACGAGAGCCTCTACCCTTTTGATAGTATCGCTCGTAACGCCCACACCCGCAGCTACACGCAAACGACCTTTATCATCCTTGCAAGCGTTAGGATAGTCCTGAATTTTAGTGATATCACGGTAGGTGATAAGACCGATAAGTTTGTTGTTCTCATCAACAACTGGCAACTTCTCAATCTTATTTTTGAGCAAAATTTTCGATGCCTCCTGCAAATCGGGGTTGTTGGTAGTAACCAAGTTCTTGCAAGTCATCACCTCCGCAATTGGAAGCGACATCTCGGTCTGGAAGCGAAGGTCACGGTTTGTAACAATACCAATGAGCTTCATCTCGCCATCCACCACGGGAATACCACCGATGTGATTCTCCTGCATCAGTCGGAGTGCATCACCAACAGTCTCCTCCTTTGTGATAGTGATGGGGTCATAAATCATACCACTCTCAGCACGCTTTACTTTCCTCACCTGTGCAGCCTGCGCAGCAATAGACATATTCTTGTGAACCACACCAATACCACCCTCTCGTGCGATAGCAATAGCCATCTCTGCCTCAGTGACAGTATCCATTGCAGCCGACACTACGGGAATATTGAGTCGGATATTGCGTGAAAAGCGGCTGCCGAGCGACACCATATTAGGGGTTACTTCGGAGTAAGCGGGGATTAGCAGCACATCGTCGAAGGTCATACCCTCTTGTGCAATTTTCTCTTCAATGAACGACATAATTATATGGTATTAAAATTTCTTCAACTTCTCATCAATAATGATGGTCTTGGAGCGATCGGCACCCACCGAGATGACGCCCACTTTCACACCAGTAACCTCCTCAATCTTCCTAACATAGGCTTTGGCAGCCTCGGGCAGTTCGTCAAACGATTTCACGTTTGAAATATCCTCTTTCCAGCCCTCCAACTCAATCAGCACGGGTTTGCAACGGGCAAGTTTAGCGATGGTTGCGGGGGGATTTTCGATAACCTCGCCATCAACCTCATAGCCCACGCAAATCGACACTTTATCCAAGCCTGAGAGGACATCGAACAACATCAGTGCCCACGAGTCGATACCCGCCAAGCGGCTAACGTAGCGAGCCACAACAGCGTCAAACCAACCCACCCTGCGGGGACGACCTGTCACTGTGCCGTATTCGTGACCACGCTCCCTAATCTCCTCTGC
>JAGCJH010000062.1 GCA_017648105.1 Tidjanibacter sp. | reverse complement strand
GCTCGAAAGCGTGATGCCCGATCCCGTAGTGACCGTTACGCTCCTGAACTTCTATGTGACCGTAATTGGTGAGGTTGTGCGCCCTGGTACATATAACTTCCCTGGCGATAGGCTCACTCTCTTGGAGGCTCTCGGTTTTGCAGGCGATTTGAGTGTCTATGGCAACCGTGAGAAGGTAATGGTTATCCGTGAGGAGAATGGTGGTCGCCACGTGGAGATTCTCAACCTCAAATCGAAGGATATCTTCACTTCGCCCTACTTCTATCTCAAACAGAACGATGTTGTGTATGTTGAGTCAGTTGGTACAAAGGCTAAGTCGGTATCGACCTTCACAACCTATTTCCCCGTTATCACTTCGCTTGCATCGCTTGGTACATCTATCGCAATGATGATTTACTATGTATCGTTCGCAAACAATATGAAAAATTTCTAATAGTGTTTAGTTGAGAATTATGGAAAATTATAACAATACACAGCAGAACAACCTCACTTCGCAGCACGAAGAAGAGGGTATGGATATTTCGCTTCGCAGCATTTGGAAATTTTTTACGGGCAACTGGTTTTGGTTTCTCATTTCGGTAGTTGTGTGCCTTGCCTTGGGTGTGCTCTACTGCAAAATTCAGCCCAGAATCTACTCCTCGTCGGCACTTATCTACATTGATGAGAACGCATCACGAAGCGTTAAGAGTGATGTGACATCGATGACCAATTTTAGGATGATGCGCCAGACCTCCGTTGTGGATAATGAGGCGGCAATCCTCCGTTCGCAGAGCCTTATGGCAAAGGTTGTGGAGAACCTTAACCTCAATGTGACCTACAAGAAACCCACCCGCCTTCGTGATGTGGAGATTTATGCTCCCACAATGCCTGCACATATTGTTGTGGATACTCTGATGAAGCCCTTTGCGATGGATTTGACCCTTACGACAGAGAATGTGAGTGGTGTTATCAAATATACCATCCCTGGTGGCGATAAGAGGGAGTTGAAATTTACTTCCGACTACAATGCTCCCATTTATGGCGAGATGGGTATCGTGAAGGTTGTTAAGAATAACCTCTACACCGACGACTATGCAAAGAACATCGAGAAGAACAATAAGTTTATTGTGAATGTAGTGCCCGTAAGGAGCGCTGCTCGTAGCCTCTCGGCAGTTCTTTCGGTAGCACCTTCGAGCAAGACCACAAGCCTTATCTCGGTAGGCATCAAGAGTGCTGTTCCCCAGAAATCGGCAGATATCGTAAATGAGCTTATTGCTGTTTATAACGAGGATGCAAAAGAGGGCGAGAGGGCTGTTGCTCGTGCTACTATGCAGTTCGTTGATGAGCGCTTGGCAATCGTAGGTGGCGACTTGGAGAGTGTTGATAGCGATGTTGCAAACTATCGTCGAAGTGCAGGTAGTGTCAATCCCCAGTCGGAGGCTAACCTCTATGTTCAGGCTGCTTCCCGCTTGGAGGCTGAGGCTGTGGAGGTTGAGACCCAGATTAGCATCCTCAAAGAGGTGTTGGCTTCTGTGAAGGCTGTGAGTGGTAGCGTGGAGCTCGTTCCCAACCTCGGTATCTCGGACTCGGGTTTGAATACCATCATTTCGGACTACAACGCAACCGTATTGCAGTATAAGGCACTCGGTGGCGACGAGAAACTCAGCAACCCCTCGGTTAAGAGTGTAAGGGATAGGGTAATCTCGATGCAGGGTCTTTTGCCCGCTTCGATTAAGAACTTGCAGGTGTCGTTGGAGGTTAAACTCCGTTCGGTGAATAAACAGATTGAGGAGAACGAGATGAAGGTGAGCAACCTTCCTACCGTTGAGAAGGGCGCACAGTCCATCTTGCGTAACCAGCAGATTAAGGTTAAAATCTATGAGTACCTGCTCAATAAGCGTGAGGAGACCAGCTTGAAACTCGCAACTACCGCTTCGGTATCACGAATTATCGACCCTGCATATCCTGCAATCTCGCCTATTTCGCCCCGCACCTCGATGATTATGCTCTTGGCGCTCATTATGGGCTTCGTAATCCCCGTAGTGCTTATCTTCATTGCCGAGGCGTTGCGTACCAAGATTTACTCGGTTGAGGAGGTTGAGAATGCCCTTGGTCACGATGTGCCCATCGTGGGTGCTATTCCCTCGAAGGACTCCCGCCACACCAATGACATTATGGTAACCCCCAATAGCCGTGACTCGGTTGCTGAGGCGTTCCGTATGGTGCGTACCAATATCGACTTTATGATGCCTAAGGGCGGTAAGGTTATTATGACCACCTCGACCGTACCTTCGGAGGGTAAGACCACTATGGCGTTGAATATCGCCCTTTCGTTTGTCATCACTGGCAAGAAGGTCGTTATCGTGGATATGGATATGCGTAAAGGCTCGATGGAGAAGAGGATGAATGTGAAACACCAGAGCAAGGGTATTGTATCCTACCTGATGGGTCACGAGACCAATGTTGAGAACCTCATCGTGAAGGATTGCGTACACGGTGTGGATGCTCTCTTCGTGGGAACTATTCCTCCCAACCCTGCGGAGCTTATTATGCGTCCCGAGGTTGATTTGATGTTCGAGGAGCTCAAAAAACTCTATGACTATATCATTGTCGATACTGCACCTATTGCACTTGTAACCGATACTCAGGTGCTCAACCGTATGGCAGATGTAACACTCTACTGTATGCGTATGGGTCACACCGAGAAGGTGAGCCTCGATACCGTTAGGGCTATCTCGATGCGTAAGTCGCTCAAAAATCTTGGCGTACTTATCGCACAGGTAGGCGTTGGCAAACTCTACTACGGTGGCGAGAAGAGGAGTACCAACTTTGGCTATGGTTATGGCTATGGTTACGGCTATGGCTCGTCGAGTAAGAAGGAAACCATCTTCCAGAGATTCCTTGCCTACTTGAAAAAGAATAAAAAGTAGAAAAAGTTGCTGATTATTGCGGTTTTACAAAAAACTTTTTCTATCTTTGCGTAAAGAGTGAAAACCAAACAACTTACAAATAACCAAATAAAACTTAAAATTATGCAACAGTTAGTAGAGAAAATCAATGCTCAGATTGAGCTTTTTCAGGTAAATGCTAAACTTCAAGTTGAGAAAGGTAACAAAGCAGCTGGCACCCGTGCTCGTAAAGCAGCTTTGGAGCTCTCGAAACTTATGAAGGAATTCCGTAAAGAGTCTGTTGGTGCTGCAAAATAAGCAGAATCAATATCTCTTGAAAATTAAGGGTGGAACGCTGAGTTCCACCCTTAATTTTTTATACCTATCTATTATAACGCCTGCGAAACATCGGGATGAAGACCTCATCGAGGGCATAACGCCCACCTCCACCGATGGCAAGAGTGATGTAGATGCCCGCATAGACAAATTTCAGCTCGCCCTGTGAGAAGGTCTGCTGCGGAAAGAGGAAGAAAGCGGCAAAGAACATCACGATAGCCATAATGGTTGCTGTTGCCCTCGTGAAAAGCCCAACTGTGAGGAGTGCGCCAGCGATGACCTCCAAGATGCCTACGATGGTCACGATGGAGGCGCCACTGATGCCGAGTATGGTGGGGTACTCTTGTTCGAGATAGGGGTACTGCTGGGACTTTGTGATAGCCTCCGTGAAGAGGAGTGCCCCGATGAATAGACGCAGAAAGAGCGCTGCCTTGTCGGCACTTGTGGGGGCTGTGGATGTTGTGTTGCTCATAGGTTGCGTATGTTTGTTTTAAGGGAAACAATGCAACCTTTGTGCCTTGAAATATCTCTGCTGCCAACCATCAAAAAAAAGACCAACCCGAGAGTGGGGTTGGTCTTTTGGTGTGTGAACTATGAACTATTTGTTTTTCAAAAGGTCACGGATTTCGGTGAGAAGGACCTCCTCTTTGGTGGGCTCGGGCTCGGGAGCAGGTGTTGGCTCGGGAGCAGGAGCTGCGGCAGCCTCCTCAGCCTCTTTCTTCTTGGTAAGCTCCGAAAGACGGTTGATACCTTTAATAATAAAGAAGATGGAGAGTGCAACAATCAGGAAGTCGAATACCTGCTGCAAGAATGCACCATACTTCCACATCACGGGCTCAGCCTCGGAGCCGAGGTTGAGTGCGAGATCTGTGAAGTTTACTTTGCCGATGAGCATACCCAGGGGGGGCATAATGACATCATTCACGAGCGAAGTTACGATTTTACCAAAAGCGCCACCAATGATAACACCGACAGCCATATCTACGACATTACCTTTGAGTGCAAATTTCTTAAATTCGGACAAAAATCCCATAGTGAATAAGTTTTAATGAGTTAGTTTTGATTTGGTTCCTTTTGCAAATATAAGGAATAAATTTTGCTTTTTGCGAAGAAAATCGTAATTTTACAAGGCGCAAATAGGAATTGTGCGTCTTATGGAGCACAACTCTCGTTAAATAACCTAAAACCTCACACACTATCAAAGAGCACCGAGATGCTCTTTGACCAAGTCCCTCCTTTGTCAAAGGAGGGATTTAGGGAGGAATGTAAATGCTCGTTTGCCCACGGAGTGGGCAAGGGGACTTTCTGTTAGGAAAGTCCTTGGCGAGAGTAGTGCGTCTTGGGGCGTAAATATTAGTATAAGATAAAAAGTGGAGAGTTTCGTGCGTCACAAGATGCACAACTCTCGCTAAATAACCTAAAACCTCACACTGATATGTTGAAGATTTCGGCAAAGAGCCACGAGCTCCCAATCTCGCCCATTCGTAGGCTTGTACCCCTCGCTGAGGCAGCTGCGGCACGAGGTACCCACATCTACAAACTCAACATCGGACAGCCCGACATCCACACTCCCGAGGAGGCAGTAGTTGCGGTGCAGGGCGTTACAGACCGACTTTTCCCCTATTCACACTCGGCAGGTCTGTTGCCTTATAGGGAGAAGCTCGTGGAGTATTACCGCAAGAATGGTATTTCCGTAGAGGTCGACAATCTTCTTGTGACACTCGGAGGTACGGAGGCTGTGCAGATGGCTATGCTCATTTGTGCCAATCCCGGAGAGGAGATTCTTGTGCCCGAGCCTTTCTATGCCAACTACAACACCTTTGCTGCGAGCTATGACACGATACTTGTGCCTGTGCCCAGCACCATTGATGATGACTTCGCACTGCCTCCTCGTGAGGAGTTCCTCAAACGCATAACCTCCCGCACAAGGGCAATCCTTATATGCAACCCCAACAACCCCACAGGTCACCTCTATACCCCTGAGGAGATGAATATGCTTGCCGATATGGCTGCGCACCATAACCTCTACCTGATTAGCGATGAGGTTTATCGTGAGTTCTGCTACGATGGCAAGAGGCAGACCTCGGCACTCTCGCTCAAAGGTGTGGATGATAATGTTGTGGTCATTGACTCCGTGTCGAAGCGTTATAGTATGTGTGGTGTGCGCTTGGGTAATATCGTGAGTCGCAATAAGGATGTGATGGCTGCTGCTCTTAAATTGGCACAGGCACGCCTCTCGCCACCCTATTTGGCACAGATTGCCGCTTCGGCAGCGATGGATGCGCCACAGAAATACTACGATGATGTGGTTGCGGAGTACACCGCAAGGCGAAACTGCTTAGTCGAGGAGCTCAACAAGATTGAGGGTGTCTATGCTCCCAAGCCTCAGGGTGCATTCTACACCATTGTGCGTTTCCCAGTAGATGATTGTCATAAGTTTGCATCGTGGCTCTTGGAGGAGTTCTCATATAAGGGTGCGACCGTGCAGCTCGCCCCTGCGGAGGGCTTCTACGCCACAAAGGGTAAGGGTAAGCAGGAGGCACGCATCGCCTATGTGCTCTGCAAGGATGATCTGCTGGCTGCGTGTGAGATTTTGCGTGAGGCGTTGAAGGTCTATCCCGGAAGGGTTGATTTACCTTAGAGCCATTAAAGACCTTAGAGCCCTTAATGTAAAGCAAACTCTTTTATAAAAAGCAGGTTAAGAAAAAGTATGAAAAAAATATGTTTTGTCTGCCTCGGAAATATATGCCGTTCCTCGGCAGCGGATGGTATTATGCACCGCTTGGTTGAGGAGAGGGGCGTGTCGAAAGAGTGGGAGATTGACTCGGCAGGCACCTATGGTGGTCACGCAGGCGAGCTTCCCGACCCACGAATGAGGGCTGCGGGCAAGAGGCGTGGCTATGATTTTACCCATCGTTCACGACGGGTAAGGAGCGAAGATTTCGACCGCTTCGACTTGCTGTTGGCGATGGATGATTCGGTGTATGAGAGCCTCAGCAGACTTGCGCCCAGCGTCGAGGCGCTCCAAAAGTTGGAGCGTATGGCGGACTACATCCCTGCTCACTTCGGTTATGACTATGTGCCCGAACCCTACTATGAGGGTGCCGAGGGTTTTGAACTTGTGCTCGATATGCTCGAAGAGGGTTGCGAGGTGTTGTATGAGAGAGTGGAGAGTAGTTGGTAGTTTTTTTAGTGGCATTAAGAACCTTAAAGCCATTAAGGAGAAAAAGCGGGTT